>NZ_JACJDS010000092.1:0-696 GCF_014163635.1 Pseudoalteromonas sp. SR44-8 | reverse complement strand
CCACGGAGTGATTCATGACTGGGGTGAAGTCGTAACAAGGTAGCCCTAGGGGAACCTGGGGCTGGATCACCTCCTTATACGATTTAGAACTTATTTGTTCGTAGTGTCCACACAGATGATTGTTATTGTAAAGAGAACAAACACTTATTGTTTGGGTCTGTAGCTCAGTTGGTTAGAGCGCACCCCTGATAAGGGTGAGGTCGGTAGTTCAAATCTACTCAGACCCACCACTTCTTCAACGAAGTCGGTAATCAAACAATAAGTACCAGCATATGTGGGGCTATAGCTCAGCTGGGAGAGCGCCTGCCTTGCACGCAGGAGGTCAGCAGTTCGATCCTGCTTAGCTCCACCACTTACTTCTTAAAAATAAATATTCTTTTATCGGGCAGCATAATCGCCTGAGAATAGAGTGTGTTTAATTTTGAGAGGTTTTTGTATCTCTTGCTCTTTAAAAATTTGGAAAAGCTGATAATAAAATTCGTATAAATACAGTGTATTTGTACAGAGTTTTCAAAAGTAAAAAAGAATGATAGCAGTATCATTCAGTGCCATTTAATGAACGTTTCGTTTATTGATTGGTATCTACTTTAGTATTCAATATTAACTTCTGGCGAAGTTAAACTGTCACGAAACAAAGACCCGTTTGGGTTGTATGGTTAAGTGACTAAGCGTACACGGTGGATGCCTTGGCAGTTG
>NZ_JACJDS010000091.1:0-705 GCF_014163635.1 Pseudoalteromonas sp. SR44-8 | reverse complement strand
GCGGCATGGCTGCATCAGGCTTGCGCCCATTGTGCAATATTCCCCACTGCTGCCTCCCGTAGGAGTCTGGGCCGTGTCTCAGTCCCAGTGTGGCTGATCATCCTCTCAAACCAGCTAGGGATCGTCGCCTTGGTGAGCCATTACCTCACCAACTAGCTAATCCCACTTGGGCCAATCTAAAGGCGAGAGCCGAAGCCCCCTTTGGTCCGTAGACATTATGCGGTATTAGCAGTCGTTTCCAACTGTTGTCCCCCACCTCAAGGCATGTTCCCAAGCATTACTCACCCGTCCGCCGCTCGTCATCTTCTAGCAAGCTAGAAATGTTACCGCTCGACTTGCATGTGTTAGGCCTGCCGCCAGCGTTCAATCTGAGCCATGATCAAACTCTTCAATTAAAAAGTTTTATGTCTTTCGACAGCTCAATGAATTCTGAATTTATTTAATATCTTTCGATATTGAATTGACTGTGCCGAAGCAACTTATAAATAAGTTGCTTCTGTTGGTCACTCAGTTTCAATTGAGACTCTAAATTTTCTGCCTTGCTTAGCGAACTAAGCTCGGCTGTTAGAACTCAATCTGCACGAGTGCCCACACAGATGATTGCTTTATATTGTTAAAGAACGTTGCGGTTAAAGTTAAACTTTATCTCGCTAGGGCTGCGCATATTACGCTTTCCTATTTTTTTGTCAACACTTAATTTTAAAC
>NZ_JACJDS010000090.1:0-705 GCF_014163635.1 Pseudoalteromonas sp. SR44-8 | reverse complement strand
ACATGCAGTAAACTCTTGCGAGCACGGTAGCCGTGAGCTTCGTAAGGTAACATCACTAAACGCGCTTCTTTACCTAAACCTTTTAGCGCAGCGTACATACGCTCGCTTTGCATTGGGAAGGTGCCGTGAGATTAAGGGTGGGTCTTCATCCCCATATAATTAAATTAACAAGCGCGGCATAAACCGCGCTTTCAATTTACTCTGAAACAGAAGGTTCAGTATTTGCTTGAGCATCGCTTACAGGAGCTTTGTCACTTAACAAGTACTTTTCGAGCCATTGCTCTTGCTCCCAAAGCACATGCAGTAAACTCTTGCGAGCACGGTAGCCGTGAGCTTCGTAAGGTAACATCACTAAACGCGCTTCTTTACCTAAACCTTTTAGCGCAGCGTACATACGCTCGCTTTGCATTGGGAAGGTGCCGTGAGATTAAGGGTGGGTCTTCATCCCCATATAATTAAATTAACAAGCGCGGCATAAACCGCGCTTTCAATTTACTCTGAAACAGAAGGTTCAGTATTTGCTTGAGCATCGCTTACAGGAGCTTTGTCACTTAACAAGTACTTTTCGAGCCATTGCTCTTGCTCCCAAAGCACATGCAGTAAACTCTTGCGAGCACGGTAGCCGTGAGCTTCGTAAGGTAACATCACTAAACGCGCTTCTTTACCTAAACCTTTTAGCGCAGCGTACATACGCTCGCTTTGCAT
>NZ_JACJDS010000008.1:0-159665 GCF_014163635.1 Pseudoalteromonas sp. SR44-8 | reverse complement strand
TGATAGCTGATAGCTGATAGCTGATAGCTGATAGCTGATAGCAAAATTATAACGGTTTATCCTATTTACAATCAAGCAGTTAAATGGATTTTATAACGATGCTAGTTAATACTCGCGCGTTGTAGGTGAATATCGGCGTTGTTGAGTACGTAATAAGGCAGTATTTTGTTGCTACTGGCAACTACGCGTTTGCTGGTGATATCAATAATACGGGCGTTTACTTCAACACCGTTGCTGCGGTAGATCAAGGTGCCTGATAACACATGACTGGCGATGCGTTGATCCGCTAACTGCTCTATATCGCGTGAAAATACAAAGTCACCGCGTGGGTTCATAGTTATTTGGTCGGTGGTTTTAAAGTCAACAATACCATAACCAAATTTTTGCAGTTGATGAATAAAACTCTCTGATAACTGGTTGCCTAATTGGCTGCTGTTATTAAGGCTGGCATCTAAATCTACAAATGAAGTAACGGCAATCGAGGTATCAAGCTCTGTTTGCATTGTGTCGACTAAGTCTAACGCCATTTGCTCTACATAATTAACCAGTGTTTTATGGTGTTTGTTAGGACTAAACTGCGCTGAGTTATCAAGTGGCTCGGCACTATTCATTTGTACTTGTTTTAGCATTTGAGTAAGGTCATATCGGCTAGTCGTACTTTGTACAGGCTCAGCCGTATTATTGGTCATACTGCATGCGCTGAGAATGCTGATCACACCCCCTACGGTTAATAATTTAGCGCTGTGGATTAGCTTACTCATCATTGGCCTCACTTACTCACTTGTTTTAGCATTACGCCATCAGTGCGATAGCTACTGTCGAGTGCATCAACAACGGATTGCGGAATAAACCCTTGTGCAGAGCCAACTACTGCCTTACTTGTTAAACCAATAATTCGGGCATTGACTAATACACCACCTTGGTGATTTACCATAGTGCCCGCCAGTACGTAGTTGAAGTTTTGATCTTTACTTAGCTCTAAATAATCGCGACTAAATACAAAGTCGCCAGAGGGAGTAACACGCATGTAGTCGGTGGTTTTAAAGTCGATCACCGGTACACCAAAACTGTGTAGCTCGTGCATAAAACTTTCGGCGATTTGATTACCTAACAATGTGCCGTCGTTGTAATCATCATCTAAAAAAATAAAGCTTGATACGGCCAGCGGCGTTTTGGTATTTACGTATTGTAAATTTTCAGCCATATCTTGCATTATGCCACGTACATAATGATTAATATTTTTACGTGTTGGGACTGTGACTTGGCTGCTATCGTTCATCACTGGAATATTGTTCTGATAAAATGTATTATTTTGCCCAGGAGCAGCAACCATTCTTTGATCACCCTCTAACTGCGCAGAGTTATCAGTTTGTGCTGTTTTGCCCGGTTCCATCATTTGCGCGCAACCAAAACCCAGTGGCAAACATAAAGTTAATATTAAGCGTTTCATGAGAGCTCCTAATTAGTATTCGCTGCGGTAAATATAACCGTCGCGCTGTTGTATTTTTTCATCGCCCCACATCACATTTATGGGGATCTCTGTACTGGCGGCAGATACAACGCGGCTATCTTGCGTATTTACCATACGGGCGTTAACTATATAGGCATGTTGTTGCCGTGTTAAGGTACCCGTGATAACAAAGTCAATATTCTGACGTTGGCGTAATTTGCTAATGTCGCGACTTAATATACCATCTGCGTTGCTGGCTAAATTAAGGTGTTTTTCAAGGCGATATTCAATAGTGTTATAGCCAAGTTGGGTAAACTGAGTAAGTAAGCTTTCTTGAATTTGCTGACTCAGCCCAGCGCCCTGCCCTTGTGCCAGCTCACTATCTAGCGCGTTGGCTAAGTAAAAGCTAGTAACGGCAATCCGTGCAGAGCTTTTAAACGGCCCTTGCACATGGCTCAATTGACTACTCAAGTCGCTCACATACTGATGCACAGTATAAGGTGCCATTGTTGCTTTTGGGGCATTGGTACTTGGTGCTGGCGGTTTTTCTTGCGTTAAACTACACGCAGTTAGACTCAGCAATAATAAACATAACAAAAGGCGCATAATTGCCATCCTCACTAAACATGGCAATAACAAAGCAAGTATTATGCCTATTTATAATTTTATTGGGTTATCGGTGTAGTGAGTCACCATGCAGTTGAGCTGTTGTAGCTTTAATTTATCACAATCAGCTTGGGCGTTTTTTTGATATTGGTATGCCCCGATTTTTAAGCGGTAATAAGTCATGCCTTTTACCTGAGCAGTTTCGACATTGGTGGTAAATTTATCTGACAATAAACTCGGTACTTTTTGTTGAATTGTTTGCCAGCTTGGAGCTAATTGCGATTGTTGAGTGACCGCAATAATTTGCAGCGCAAAAAGCGCGTTGTTAGTTATGTTTGACTGTGTTGCTATAGATTGCGCAGGCCTATCTAACGGTACTTGCTGTGATGCCAAGGCAGCAGATGAATGGATCTTATTACCTGTATTCTCGTCATCATTTGCTATCGCGGTTAACTGTGCTATCAATAAATTCAAATCACTTTCAATCAGTAATAACCGTTCGAGATCGGGTTTAATTGCTTGCCACTGTGTAGAGCTAGTTTGTAACTGTTGTAGCTCTTGTTGCGTGATCTGCACATAGGTTTCATGATTAGTTTCAGCTGTGCTGCTGGTACTTTTTTGCGCGCTATCCGTCGTGCTGGTACAGCCAGATAATATAATTAAACTCATTATTAATACGGCTGATTGAATTACACTAAACGATTGTTTGATATTCATTGCTATTCCTTTAATGAAGTATTGTTCGTTGTTCAATATCACACTTCAATCTTTGTTTTATTAATGACTGACAAAGATCCGTAAATTCAGGCTGTACTTGCTTAGCGTATGCTAAGGCGAGTATGTACTTACTTTGCTGTTGGTCATGAATATAAAACACGTCTTGCTGTTGTAATTTTAAGCGCGGGCTTATCAAACGTAAGTATGCCTTTAACATCATTAACGATGAAAAATTCCCCGCATTAACAATAGTCCCCGACACTTCTTCGAGTGATTTTAAAGTAAAATCAACCCCAACCAACACATCCCCTTTTGCTGATAAATCAACTGTTACTTGCTGGGTGTTTTTTAATGCTTTACGTTCTTTAAAGCTATCGTCAACCACAGCCCGATACTGCCCTGGCCGTAGGTCGGTAAACAAATAATAGCCATCATAAGCCGCTTGGGTGTTGGCAACTTCTTTATCGTTTTGATCTAATAGGGTTATTTTTGCATAAGGCTGCACATAAGTGTGCTCCCCTTGCTGCTGATACACCACCCCTTCAATTTCGCTGGCGTTATTTAGCGGGTAATCCATGTATTCAATAAATCCTGCTCTTGGCGTGATTGAAAAGCCCTCATTGGCAGGCACAAAAAACGGATCGGGGAAGCTGTCTCTATCGAGCACAATATCTGTGGTGCGATTAGCTGGCATTGAGGTTAACAATGCAATGCCATTTTCATCGGTTATTGCTTGGCGATAATTTTGCAGCCCTTTTACTTTTATACCAGCAACACCTTGCTCGTCAGGATCCATAATGCCGTTGTTATTTTGATCTAAAAATACTTTAACCAGTAGACTACCGGTACTGGTTAGACTGCGGTTTGACATAAAGGCGCGGTTATTTTCAGCGTCATAACCAAAACTAAAACGGCTATATAAACTAAAAAGCCAATTATCATTACTGTCGTAGTTAATGGTGCTGCTTAAATTAAAATCATCATTTTGCCAATTAAGGCCCAAGTCCGCTGATTGGATATTCTCATTTAGGGTATTTTTAAGTGTGAGCTCGGCTTGTAACTTTGCAGTAATACTGCGATTAAATTCAGCTTGGTAACTTAAAATATCACTGTCTGGCGATAATAAATAATCAAAACCAAAACGGCTATATAAACGCCCTATTCGTCCTTGCACACGGGTTGCCCCATATACTTTGCTTTGCTCATTTACATTTTGCCATTGCAATAGGTTGTTCACAGAGAAGCCTGAATAACTATAATTAAAACGATTATAGGCTTGTTGTAGGTCGCGACCTGAGCTTGAATGCTGTAATAAATAGTTGTTTTGATAATTAAGGCGACCATAACGATTTTGCATCAACTCACCCGACATATCGAATTGATAACTTTGCAAGTCTTGCTGTTGATCCGAGCGATCTGTAACGGTAAACAGCAGTGATTGATCGGCCAGTTGAGTTCTTGCTGTGAGTTCTAATTCATTTTGTTGTTGGTTATTTTGCTCGTAGTCTAAATTAACCAACAGTCTTTCAAACAGGTTGATATTGGTACCAAAAGCAAATTGATAAAACTCATCGTCCTCACGCTTTTGCGCCATAGCCCCGGTGTAAATCGCGATATTATCAGTCAAACCACGTTCGTATCGCCCTGCCGCTAACCAGCCACTTTGTTGTGAATTACTTTCACTTCCTAGTAATTGTTTACCTTGTTCTGATACTGATATTTCGTATGCAGCTTCTCCTTGCGCCAATTGATTACCGTCAATAAAGTAATATTCTGTTTTGCGTTCAACTTGCCCTTGCGGACCATAAAAGATCAACTCAAAGTTATTTTCACCATACAGTAAATCAATACTATCAAATATATAACGGCCATCTGCAAGGCTTAACTGTTGTTCAATTAAAATGCCATTACGATAAAGCTCAACATCCCAACCGGGCTGGATAGCACCTGTGAGATTAATCCGATTGTTATCTATTTTGCGATCTAACTGATAATTTGAAAACTTAAAACCACGGCCATATTGACCGTTATAACGACTACCTACTTGCGTTGCAGTGATATCACCAAACTCCAACTCGCTGGCTGCAAAAACACCGAGTAAGCTGTTATTAACATCTTGTTTAGAGAATGTCAGCCGAGAGTCAGTCAATAAATCTTGTTCACGTCCTGCTAAAAAATATTCTGCTGAAAGGTACGCAAAATCTTGTGCGCCTAATAATGAATAACTTGTACGGCTGCTATCATTATCACGACGATAATTTAGCTGTAAATCAGCCACTGGCATTGAAACCGCCTGATAGGGACTAGCCTTCCAAGGTTGTGTAGGTTGGTTATCCCCTTTACGCTGGTTGTTAAACAAACGCTTTTGCCTTTGTTGTTGCGCAGCAACAGGAAACAATTGCTCCGTTGTAAGCTCTAGCGTTAAATTCGCATAATCAGGGATAATAGCAACTGAGAAGGCGCGCTGTAAAACGGCCGCATCAATATAAATATCATCATCAATTAGTAGTTGCTGCGAAGATAGCGTAACGACTTGATTATTAAAAATTAATTGTTTAGGTTCAGTAGCATTTAGTGTAAATAAGTTTGCTTCATTGATAAACCAACCTGAAGCGGTGCCATTTGCAATATCAACATTAATAGCCAGTTGTAATATTTCGACTAAACCCGATAACCCCAATAACACACCTTGTTCGCTTTTAATCGCAAATGCTTCACCAAGATATTCACCGTTTAAGTGCAGCGAAAAGAGTAAAAATTCACCGGCGGCAATGCGCTGTGCTGCAGGTTGCCTGTGTTCGGCTATAACGGGCTGCTGTGCACTCACTTTCGGGTGCGGTTGATTTAATTTAGTTTGAATAGCTTTAAGTGTGCGCAACACATCAGCAGTTTGCACAGCACTAGCAAAACTCATTGAGCTTAAAAATAAAAGCCCAAGAGTAAATATACGGATCACTTTATTCGCTTAATAACGCTTAAGATTATTTCCCAATAGCGAGTGTGTATGAAGCAAAATCAACCCCTTTATATTCTTCAGCACCTTGATAATCTAGGAAAATACTGCCCTGTGTTGGCAGCTGTTTATCTTTAAATAGGCTCAGTGTTGCAATGGTAGTATCAACTTCTGGATACAGGCTTAAATTGCTAATTTCAGCCACTTTCTCATTCTCGCCTGATGCTGTTTTTATATAAGCGCTGAGTTTTCCATAACTACTAAAGTTGTTATGTCGTTGCAGTTGAACTTGAATTTTTGGCTTGGTCTGATTGGCATTTTTTATAATCTTTGCCTGAGTGATCGTAACATTAGGTTGTTCTGGCTGCTCACGGTAAACAACGGGAATACTAAAGCTCATAATCATGTTGATCTGTATTCCTGATTTTTGCTCTTTATTTTCGTTAGGTAGAGCTTGAAATAATAAGTGCGAGCGGTATTCGCCTTGCTGCAAACCTTTTGGCTTCCGAATAGCAATTTTAACGGTTTGTTTTTCACCTGCTGCTAAGGTCACTTGCTTAGGGGATAAACGTGTCATTGGCGATAAACTGTTTTCGGTCACTTGCGCTAAATTATTATAACCCCCACCTGGTAAAGCTTGTTTTTCACTCCAGACTACTCGGTACGTACGTTGTTCATCAGAATTATTGATCACCGTGACTTTAGCACTACGCTGGCGTTCATCAAAAGTAACACGGGTAGGTGAAATCAATAAGTTTGCCAAGGCCATTTGGCTAAAAAATGCTGTTAGTAGCACACACATCACTGTTAATTTATTGAACATCTCAGTCCTTAGTAGTCAATCGAAATTTCTAGGTTAGTAGTTGAGGAGTAGTCGCCATCGGAATAGCTTTTACTACTAGGTTTTGTTATTAATGTGCCGCCTATAAACACTTTCGCCTCACCTAAATCATCAGTGATGGTAGATTTTGGAAAGCCATTAAGACGTACTTCAAAATCGGCGCTGCTGCTACCCTGTGCGTTGTGCTGTAAGGTTACAGAATTAACTAATTGCATAGTTAATTCTGTATGTGCAGGGAAATCGGTTAGTAATAGCTCAGCAGGTCGTCCTTTCTCTAGTACATAAATTTTACCCATAGTATTTATGTCACCGTTCGCTTTGATTATCACGGAACTAACATTACTGTTACTTGGTATGACTAACGTGCCAAAATCAAGCGACTGTTGCTCTATGGTATTTGCGAAATGGTTAGGGCTGTAAATTAAAATACTTACAGCCACTGCATAAGGTAAAAGTCGCACTAGAAGCGATTTAATAAGCGACTTCGATTTGGAAAGTACCTGTGTATTCAACATCTTTGTAAGGTACTGTTGTTACTAAGTTATCTGTAGACAATGTGGCACCAATAGCAAATTCAACTTCACCTTTTTCACTGGCGATTAAGTTTGGCGTTGTCTCGTCATAAGCCGTGTTTATGTTTGGTCCACTAGTAATAAAGAACTTCCAACCATCAATTGAGAATTGCGGCTCACCCGCTCCTTTTGATGCAGATTCAAGCCTTCCTGTGCCTGGTTTAGTAATAGTAAGTGCCGCATTAGGTACTACATCTGACACTGTAAAAGTAGCAGGTGAACCTTCTTCAATGACTGAAATTAAAGCATCTCCGTCATCATTTTTAGTGGTTTTAATTGCTGCATTAGGGTTGGGGTTAATTGTCAGTGTCGCAAATTTGACGCCATCAGCTTGTGCTACAGCACGTATAGTACCAAAACTAAGATCTTCCCCCTTACTTAAAACAACAGTGTTTTGTACTTTAACTGTTGCAGAAAAGTCAGCGCTTGTCGCTAATGTAGGAAAAGAGTGAATTAAAGAAAAAGCGCTAATAATAGCAAGAGATCGTTTCATATTAAATCCTTATAAAAATGGGGCATTACCATAAAGAGCCCCTATCATAAGATTTATCGGCAATTAGAACAATTACTTTAAGATTAATTACATAAAAATCAGATAAATAACTGGCTTAGTTAAAGTGGCTCACCAACAAACGGAGCACTCAGGCATTTTTGGCCTAAACTTTGCGCTAAAGAACAAAATAGATTGGCCTCAGTATAATTTTGAAATGGCCCAACTCGTAACCCATACATGGTAACACCTTTATTTTGACGCTCAGTCATTACAAAATCTAATTGGCTAAATGCCTGTGGATATTGCTGCTGTAACTTTGTTATTTGCGTTCTCACTCTTTGCGGTTTTAAATACAGCCCAAGTTGCGCGCCTGGCAGTGAATTGTTATACAGTGGCTGGGGGCGATTTTCGATCTTTTTTGAGGAGTTAGCAGTATCAGGGGTCTGTTTTTTTTCAGCATAATGAGCCACCGTAACATTATCATCGCGAAGCATCGCTGGGTTTTCTGCAATATCAGTTTGAGAGGAAAGTGCCATTATTAATAGTTGCAAGTCTTCCTCCATCGCAGCTAAACGAGTAATACTCTCTTGTTGCGAGTGCCATTGCTGAACATACTCTTTGACTTGTTGATCAGAAATTAATGCAGGCTGCTGTTCCACCGAGTTAGCATTAATACTACTGCACCCACTAAGCCAGACAGTTGCTGTAACCAACACTGTGGTATACCAAGCTTGCTTTTTAAAACACATCATCTGTTAGCATCAAAAATAAATAATGCCATATTATAAGCAAAGTCAGTGCCAGTTTCAGGATTTTTAAGCAATAAAAAAGTGCCACTAAGGCACTTTTATAAGTTAGGCTCAATAAATGAGCTTAAACTAAGGTTTTAATAAAATCACTTAGTTCATCTTTAAATTCATCACGACGCAGTGCAAATTCAATAGTAGCTTTTAAATAGCCCAACTTACTACCACAATCATGACTACGCCCTTTTATCGCATAAGCAGCAACAGATTCTTTTTCCATCAACATAGCAATTGCGTCTGTTAACTGAATTTCGTCGCCGGCGCCTGCGGGAGTTTTTGCAAGTAATGGCCAAATATTTTTACTTAGCACATAACGACCTACCACAGCCAAATTTGATGGTGCGCTATGCACAGGAGGTTTTTCAACCATATTAAGGATCGCTGCGCTTTGCCCTTGTTCAAGCTTTACGTCGCCTAAATCGACCACACCAAACTTATCAACATCCTGCATAGGCACAGGCTCAACCATTATTTGGCTTTCGCCGTTTGCATTAAAGCGAGTAATCATTTCAGCTAAATTATCTTTTTGAAGATCGCTTTCAACGTCATCAATAATTACGTCTGGTAAAATAACCACAAACGGTTCGTTACCAATAATCGGCGCAGCGCAGTTTATTGCGTGCCCTAACCCTTTTGCTTCACCTTGGCGAACGTGAATAATTGTCACATCTTTTGGACAAATAGCTTGTACTTCAGCAAGTAACTGACGTTTAACCCGCTTCTCTAGCGTTGCTTCTAACTCAAAGCTGGTATCAAAATGGTTTTCAATAGAGTTTTTACTAGAGTGAGTCACTAATACAATTTCTTTAATACCCGCAGCAACCGCTTCATTAACTACATATTGAATCAAGGGTTTATCTACAATCGGTAACATCTCTTTTGGAATAGCTTTAGTAGCTGGCAACATACGGGTGCCAAGTCCTGCAACTGGGATCACTGCTTTCATTATTCTCTCCTTAAAACTATGATGCTTATTAATTGTTACACTGAAAACGGGTATTTAATTGCATCGTGGCATTGATAGCCATTTACCTCAAAGTCATCACGGGTGACCCACGTTTCGATATCTTCGAGTGATTTAATATTTGGATTAATCGTCAACGTAGGTGATGCAAATGGCTCACGCTGTAACTGCACATCGCGCATTAATTCCAGTTGGTTCTCATAAATATGGGCATTAACGATTTTATGATAGGCCTTACCTGCTTTGTGGCCAGTGATCTGCGCGACCAGTGCAAGCAATACAAAACATTGAATTTGATTGAAGTTCAAACCAAGTGGCACATCACAACTACGCTGATACGAGGTTAAATAAAGCGTATCGCCAAGAAGCGAAAAAGTATGCGTGTGCATACATGGGCGCAAACACCCTAACTCAAATTCACCCGGATTATAAAAAGTGATGATCTCGCCTCTGTCATCCACACCATTTTTTAAATTATCAATGACTTTTTTCAACTGATCTAACGCAGTGCCATCAGGGCGTTGCCAATCACGAGCTTGTACGCCATATACTCGGCCCATGTCATCCTCACCTTGGCGGTTCGGATTATTTAACCATGCTTGGTTTTCATTGGCATTAGCATCCCAAGTCATGCAACCTATGTCACGAAATTGCGCAGCGCTACTATAACCACGTAAATAACCTAACAATTCAGCTATCGCCGCCTTGTAGTAACTTTTACGGGTAGTGATCATTGGGAACTTATTATTTGCCACATCATACTCAAGCTCGGCATTGATAACCGTTAAGCAACGAGTTCCTGTACGTTTATTTTCAACCCATACGCCTTCATCAACGATGCGCTGACATAATTCTAAATATTGTTTCATTGTTAACTTCTTTTATTAAGCTTTGCTGGCAACAGCTGGCTGTGGCTTTTTATACGCCCATATTATCAAACCTAGGCCTGCGATGACCATCGGCAATGACAATATTTGCCCCATTGAAATAAAGCCGCCAAATAAACCTAAATGCGCATCGGGTTCACGTACGTACTCAACGCAAAATCTAAATACCCCGTAGCCTAGTAAAAATAATCCGCCTACGCTGCCCGCTGGACGTGGCTTTTTTGTAAACACATACAGAATAATAAACAGCACTAGGCCTTCTAAAAATGCCTCATACAACTGTGATGGGTGACGCGCCAGTGGACCACCAGTTGGGAATACCATAGCCCATGGTACATCGGTAGTTCTGCCCCATAATTCGCCGTTAATAAAGTTACCAATACGCCCTGCTAAAAGGCCAACCGGCACTAGCGGAGCAACAAAATCCCCCACTGCAAGTAACTGTTTTTTACGTGTCCAGGCAAACACACAAATAGCGGTTATCACCCCTAAAGTGCCACCGTGGAAAGACATACCACCTTGATCGATTCTAAATAAATACAGTGGATTTTCTAAAAAATAACTAAATTGATAAAACAGTACATAGCCAATCCGACCACCCAGAATGACTCCCAACATACCGTAGAACAGTAAATCACTGACCTCTTCTTTTGTCCACCCCGAGTTAGGTTTAGCCGCTTGCCTATTTGCCCACCACATCGCAAAAGCAAAACCAATTAAATACATTAAACCGTACCAACGTACGCTGAGAGGACCGACAGAGAAAATAATCGGATTGATGTCTGGAAATTCAAGAGCCATAAAAATTAAACCTTAACTAAAAACCATTTGAAGCGCGATAATAACCAGTAACACCGCGAACACTTTTTTTATCGTTGAAACAGGTAAATAATGCGTTGCTTTGGCTCCAATTGGTGCCATAAACCACGAAGTTATTACTATACCTAATAATGCTGGTAAATACACAAAACCTGCAAAGCCATGTTGTAAATCGGTTACTTGCCAACCAGCGCTGATATACCCCACAGAGCCAAATAACGCAATCACAATGCCACATGCTGCCGCGCAGCCTATGGCTTTTTTAATATCAACTGAAAAATAATGTAGTAGCGGCACAATCAATGCGCCGCCACCAATACCAATCAAACCTGATAATCCGCCCATCACTGCACTAATAGCGCCAATAATTGGGCCTCTTGGCATAGGTTTGACCGCGACAGGTTTATTACGAGCAGACAACACCATACGAGCAGCAATAAACACCACACTAACAGCAAAAACGATGCGTAATAACTGTTCTGGAATTAAACTCGCGGCAAAACCACTGATCAGAGCACCAAGTCCAACGCCAGACATAACCCAAGGCGCAATTTCCCATGGCACATTTTGATTCTTATGGTGCGCTAATGCAGATGACGTTGAAGTGAATAAAATAGAGGCAAGCGAGGTAGCAATAGCAATAACCAGTACATGATCAACCGCAACAACATTAAAATGCACTAATAATGAACTCAGTACTGGCACAATAATTAATCCGCCGCCAATGCCTAATAACCCAGCTAAAAAACCAACCACACAACCTAATAGCGCGCAGCTGATAATCAGGATAACTAAATCATGCATCGTACACTCTTATAAAATTGAATTTATTATATGCATATACTAATCGATTATATCGAATCTTTACAGCACTCGTTTAGGCTACTAAGAAGCCTGATTTGGGGTATAAAATAATTCACCAAGTTGATGCTCAATCATAAAATTACGCGTTAACCTAAGCACTTGTTTTGCAGTAGATTGTGCTAAACACTCCGCCAGTAATGCTTCCATATCGCTGGCTTTTAAACGTCTTAATACCCATTTAACTTTACTTAATGATGAGTAGTTCATACTCAAGCGTCGATAACCCATCGCAATCAGCAGTATTGCACCTTCAGGATCGCCACCTAATTCACCACATAAACTAAAGGACATTTCATATTGCTGACACTCTTTTGCAACTTTTTGCAGTACTCTTAATACCGCAGGATGATAGGGATTAAATAAATCAGCAACACGCGCATTAGAACGATCGACGGCAAGTAAGTATTGCGTCAAATCGTTACTACCCACAGAACAAAAATCTACTTTTTTAGACCATTCAGGGAGCATAAATACACTTGAAGGGACTTCTAACATTACGCCAATCTCTGGGCGTTCAATGGCTTGCTCTGGGTATTTTTCTTCCAGTTCAAAATAGGCTTGCTCTAACAACGCTAAAGATTCATCAACCTCTTCGGTACCGCTTATCATTGGCAGCATAATTTTTAAATTACCTAAACCAATATTTGCTCTAACCATGGCTTTGAGCTGATCTAAAAAGATCTCTGGGTGGTCCAATGTGACACGAATACCCCGCCAGCCTAAAAATGGGTTTTCTTCAGTAATATCAAAGTAATCAAGTGCTTTATCACCACCAATATCAAGCGTACGCATCACTACAGGTTCTGGATGATAACTGGCTAATACTTCGCGATACCAATTCTCTTGTTCTATTTGTGATGGAAACTGGCCTTTTTGCATAAACCAGGCTTCAGTTCGGTATAAGCCAACGCCATCACAGACTTTGGTGTTAGCTTTTTCAGTATTGAGTTCCAAACCAGCATTGAGCAACAAGCTAATATGCTCGCCATCTAATGTCACTGCATCGCATTCTTGCTCAGCCACAAACTTGTCGTTTAATAGACTTTCTTGGTGCTGTAATTGTAAATACTCATCTTGTAGCATTTGCGAAGGCGAAATATATAATCGCCCTGCGTATGCATCTAAAATCATTGGTTTACCATCAAACTGCAATAACGGTAAATCTTCAATACCCCAAATTGCAGGGATCCCCATGGCACGGGTTAAAATTGACGCATGACTATTTGCCGCACCGTTAACACTCACCACGCCAACTAAATGGCCTTTAGGCACTTCTGCAAGCATGGCTGGGGTTAAAGTATTAGCGATCAGTACTGTATCTTTAGGATAACTTTTTACTGCGTGTTCAGTATTTACGAGGTGATGCAGTACGCGCAGGCCGATATCTTTAACATCAACCGCACGCTCTTTGATATAAGGATCCTGCATGGCATTGAATTGGGAGATCAATCGTTCGATCACTATTTTCAATGCACTTTTTGCACACCAGCCCTCTTGCAGCTGTGCTTCAACATTCTGCCCTAAACTTTTTGCATCCAGTAGTTGCTGATACACCTCAAATACTGCCAACGCTTCTTTAGGGATGGAATCGCTAAGAGTCATCGACAAGGTGTTAAATTCTTTGCGGGTTGCAGCAACAGCTTGAGTAAATAAGCGGCGTTGCTCAATACAGTTATCGTCTTTTTTTAATTCTATCGATTTAAAGTCAAGTTTCGGCAGAATAACAAACGCCTGCCCTATCGCAATTCCTGGCGCGCTAGAAACCCCTTTTAGCACCGAGGTCTGATGAGAAAACTCATCTTGGCGAAGAACTTCTTTGATTTCTGCATGGGCTAATTGCGACGCTAGTTGCGCAGATAACGTAATTAAAAAAGACTCTTCATCTTGACTAAATACACGGGCAATTTTCTGTTGTACAACAATAACGCCCAGTACTTTTTTTTGATGAACTACAGGCACAGACAAAAATGCGTTGAAGCCTTCTTCGTCCACTTCAGGAGAGAGTTTAAAACGGGGGTGAGACTTGGCAAAGGCAATATTAATAGGTTCTTCTCGTTGTGCTACTAAGCCAACTAAACCTTCGGTAAAACCGATTCTAAACTTACCCACGGCTGCGGGATTAAGCCCTCTGGTTGCCATTAATACAAAATTATCTTGACTGTAATCAGCAAAATAAATGGAGCAGCACTCAGTTTTCATGGCATCTTTCACCATTTCAACAAAACATGCTAGCGCACTATCCAAACTCGCTTGTTGCGAAACGGACTCGGCAATAGCTCTGAGTGTAGCCAGCATAATACTGCTCCTTTATATTATTTACCTTTATGGCGCCAAGTATCTTTGGACTGTTCACGTTTATTAAAAGGCATCGCAAAGGGTGCGAATTCTTTCATAACACGGCGATAAACATCGCGTTTAAACGATACAACTTGCCTTACCGGATACCAATAACTTACCCACCGCCAATCATCAAATTCCGGATGATGTGTTTTTAGTAAGTTGACGTCTTCGTCTTTACAACGCAGTTTCAATAAAAACCATTTTTGCTTTTGCCCAATACACACCGGACTGGAGTCTCGGCGGATCAAACGCTTGGGCAATTTATAACGTAACCAATGTTTTGAACTTGCGACAATTTCTACATCTTCAGGACGCAAGCCGACTTCTTCGTGTAATTCACGAAACATGGTCTGCTCTGCTGTTTCGCCACTATCAACACCACCTTGAGGAAACTGCCAAGAATGCTGACCATAACGTCTGGCCCAAAAGACCTGTCCCTGATTATTGCAAATTACAATTCCGACATTGGCACGAAAACCTTCGGCATCAATCACCTTAGTGCCTCATTTGTAAGTCGATTTTTAATGATTGTTCCACATTACCTGCAATACGGCAAACAATATTCAGAGTTTTACGCATCTTACTCACAGCTTGTGCATAACTTTAGTTTATGCAGCTCATTTTGCAAACAAATCCACAATAACAGATCCAATAACTTGCCTTTTCCACAGTTTCTGTGGATAACATTGTTCATAGTTATGTATTTATCCCAACAAGTTTTCAACACAGCTTAAAGGCTTTGCAAATTTAACAGTTAAAAACCATTAAATTCAATACATTAAGCTTAAAGTCAGCAAGTTTCACCTTGCCTAAAAACACAGCAAACTATCACTGAACAAAAAACACCCAAACGCAAAGATATCCACGGTTAAACTCTTTTGCTATCATGAGTAGTGAATTTATACAACCAAATAACTCGCTATGAAACCGATAAAACCACATTCAATCAATGAATTAATGCAACGTGTTAGCAACATTTCAGGGCTGACATTAGGCCAATTAGCAAGTCATTATCAGTTTAAAACACCTGAGCATTTATTAAAGGAAAAAGGCTGGACGGGACAATTGATTGAATATGCATTAGGTGCAACGGCAGGTTCCAAACCAACCCCTGATTTTGAAGAGCTCGGGATTGAACTTAAAACGTTACCAATCTCATATAAAGGCAAACCATTAGAGACCACTTTTGTGTCTGTGACACCGTTATTGAATGTCACAGGTATGACATGGCAGCAAAGTAATGTGCGTAAAAAACTCAATCATGTCTTGTGGCTACCCATTCTAGGCGAGCGAGACATTGTGCCATTTGATAGGACCATTGGCAGTGGCTTTTTATGGCAACCCTCCGCTGAGCAAGATGCGCAGTTACAGCGAGACTGGGAAGAGCAAATGGAGTTGATTGCACTGGGACGTATTGATGAGATCTCAGGGCATTTAGGGGATGCGATGCAAATTCGCCCAAAAGCAGCTAACAGCAGAATAGTCACCGATGCAATCGGTCCAAACGGGCAAATTATTAAAACCCTACCCCGTGGTTTTTATTTAAAAACCAGCTTTACAGGGCAGATTTTGAAGCAGCAATTTCAGCTGTGATCATCCGTTAAATGTTAATCTTTATGCCATATAGATGCGCGTAGCCAAAATGGCTTCTCTCGCATCCACAGCGTACATATCCATTTTTCCCCCGATAACACTGGTTTACCGCTATGTACTGACTTTTTGTCCACTTTATTATCAAACATATTATTGAACTTAATAATTTGCCCTTGTTTAGCTTTTACGCTTATATTCCAATCTTTAAAGGCCGTTTCTCCGCCGCCAAACCCCTCATTTAAATTAATAATACGTGTACGTTGCCTTTGCCCGAAAAAATTTAGCTCATTTTTAGCATCTTCGTTTGAGGGAGTTATAAAATCATAGTGCCACTTATATTGTTGGCCTTTAACATAACGGTAAACCACCATAGGTTCAGCATAAGCTAAATCAGTATAGTCATCAGAGCACATGAGGCGCTGTAGTATAGCAACCGAAATATCACCTACAGGTAATTGCGTTATAAGTTGCTCGTTATCCCTAATATCTGCAACTCTCTGTCTAGTAGACGCCTCTGCATAGACAGCAGCTAAACTTAAACTCTTCGCAGCAAACTTAATTATCTCGTTGGCCAATTCTTCCGTTAGCATACTTTCTATTATCGTCACGGGTGTTGATTGCCCACTAGATTGAGGCACTGCTGGGGTAATTAAGCTAGACCACAAATTTATCAAATCAGGTTCTGCATATTGCCTTATAACATTAGGCATACTCGATAAATGCTTTGCAAAACTATCAACTGTATCATGGTTAACTATTCTCTTTGGCCAAAAATGAGTCAATATCTGAAGCGCTTTAATTTCATGGTGCTTAGCTAAACACAAAACAATTGCGAGTTCTTGTGGACAGCTTGAGCATGACACAACATGACATAACCAATGATAGACAAATTCGGAATCTGTAAGAGCAAAATCTAAAATTCTTTGTTGTGGTGGGAGCTCACCATGATACTTTGCATTAAGTAGATGAGTAATCTTGTTATTTTTCATAATCTGCTAACTGTTATTTTTTACACCAATAAAATAACAATTAAACAACAAAAAAAGAACCTTAAACCCCTATTAAATTTAAACTTTACACACCTACAACCTTATTGCATAAAATATCATCTAACAAAACAAAAAAATCCCCGCATTTGCGAGGATTTTTCAAAAGTTTAAATCAGCTTCTTATAAAAGAATTACTGACCTTTAACTTCTTTAAGACCATTAAAAGGTGCTTTAGCGCCTAATTGCTCTTCAATACGTAGCAATTGGTTGTACTTAGCTACACGATCAGAACGGCTCAATGAACCTGTTTTGATTTGACCAGCTGCAGTACCCACTGCTAAATCAGCAATCGTTGAATCTTCAGTTTCGCCTGAGCGATGAGAAATAACAGCAGTGAAACCAGCGTCTTTAGCCATTTTGATTGCAGCTAACGTTTCAGTTAGTGAACCAATTTGGTTAAACTTGATTAAGATTGAGTTAGCAATACCGTTGTCGATACCACGCTTTAAGATCTTAGTGTTTGTAACGAATAAATCGTCACCAACTAATTGGATCTTATCGCCAAGTAATTTTGTTTGGTGTGCAAAGCCGTCCCAATCAGACTCATCAAGGCCATCTTCGATAGACACGATTGGGTACTGTTCAGTTAGATCTTTTAAGAAGTAGTTAAACTCTTCTGACGTGAATTTTTTACCTTCGCCTTTAAGGTCGTAGATATTTGCTTCTTTGTCGTAAAACTCAGACGCAGCACAATCAAGTGCTAGAGTAATGTCTTTGCCTAACTCGTAGCCTGCATTAGCAACAGCAACTTTGATTGCTGCAAGTGCCGCTTCGTTAGAGGCAAGGTTTGGTGCAAAACCACCTTCATCACCCACTGCGGTTGAATGACCATCAGCTTTAAGTACTTTGGCAAGGCTGTGGAATATTTCTGCACCCATGCGAAGCGCTTCACGGAAGTTGGCAGCGCCAACTGGCTGGATCATGAATTCTTGAATATCAACTGAGTTATCAGCATGCTCACCACCATTGATGATGTTCATCATTGGTAACGGCATAGAATAAACACCTGGTGTACCGTTTAAGTCAGCAATGTGCTCATAAAGCTCTACTTTTTTAGATTGTGCAGCAGCTTTTGCAGTTGCTAATGACACTGCTAAGATTGCATTTGCACCTAATTTTTCTTTATTTTCGGTACCATCTAAATCTAGCATTACTTGGTCAACAGTGCTTTGCTCTAGTGCATTTTGGCCAGCTAAGGCTGTCGCGATTTCATTATTAATAAAACCAACCGCTTTTAATACACCTTTACCTAAGTAACGTGCTTTATCACCATCACGTAATTCTAGTGCTTCGCGAGTACCTGTTGATGCACCTGATGGTGCAGCAGCGCGGCCCCATGAACCGTCAGCTAAATGAACATCAGCTTCTACAGTTGGGTTACCACGCGAATCCATAATTTCGCGACCGATCACTTTTACGATATTTGACATCTTGATTCCTCTTTTCCCAAAATGGTGAGTCTACTCCGACTTTATTAATTTTCCTTAATGCCGTCGGCTTTGAAAACAAATAAGCCGTGCATAGTGCACGGCTTATTCATATTACGATGACGCTTTTTGATGAATATGCGCAGCGGCAACAAACCCTTCAAATAGCGGATGACCATCACGCGGTGTTGAGGTGAATTCCGGGTGGAATTGAGCCGCAATAAACCACGGGTGATCTTTATTCTCGATGATTTCAACTAGCTTCTTATCTTCCGATAAACCAGTGAAACTCAAGCCAGCTTTTTCAAGCTGTTCAACAAAATTATTGTTTACTTCGTAACGATGACGATGACGTTCAACAATCTCATCACTACCATATACTTCACGTACTTTTGAGCCTGGTGTTAAATGACATTTTTGTGCGCCTAAACGCATAGTGCCACCTAAATCAGATTTTTCGCTACGTGTTTCAATGTTGCCTTCCGCATCTAACCATTCGGTGATCAAACCAACCACAGGGCTTGACGAGTTAGCATTAAACTCGGTTGAGTTTGCATCTAATAAGCCTGCAACATTACGTGCATACTCAATTAGCGCAACTTGCATACCTAAACAGATACCAAGGTAAGGTACTTTATTTTCACGGGCATATTTTGCCGCTAAAATTTTACCTTCAACACCGCGACCACCAAAACCACCAGGAACTAAAATAGCATCAAGGTTAGCTAGTAACTCAGTACCTTTACTTTCAACATCTTGTGAATCAACATATTGAATGTTTACTGTTAAACGATTTTTAAGACCTGCATGTTTAAGTGCTTCGTTTACAGATTTATAGGCATCAGGTAGTTCAATGTATTTACCAACCATACCGATAGTCACTTCACCCGTTGGGTTTGACTCTTGGTATAACACTTGTTCCCACTCAACTAAATCAGCTTCAGGGCAATCAAGATGGAAGCGACGACATACAAAGTTATCAAGCTCTTGCGATTTTAATAGCGCAGGAATTTTATAAATGCTGTCTACATCTGGTAATGAAATAACCGCTTTTTCTTCAACGTTAGTGAAAAGAGCAATCTTTGCACGTTCGTTATTTGGTAATTTACGATCTGAACGACAGATAAGAATATCTGGTTGAATACCAATCGAGCGTAACTCTTTAACAGAATGCTGTGTTGGTTTGGTTTTCACTTCACCCGCAGGGCCTAAGAATGGCACTAACGTTAAGTGAATAAACAATGCGCGCTCACGGCCAATCTCTGTGCCAAGCTGACGAATTGCTTCTAAGAATGGTTGTGACTCAATATCACCAACCGTTCCACCAATTTCAACGAGTGCCACATCATGGCCTTCAGCACCGTCATAAACACGTTGCTTAATATCGTTGGTAATATGTGGAATAACCTGAATTGTTGCACCAAGGTACTCACCACGACGCTCACGACGCAGCACATCTTCATATACACGACCTTGTGTGAAGTTGTTACGGCTTGTCATTTTGGTACGGATGAAACGTTCATAGTGACCTAAATCAAGATCGGTTTCAGCGCCGTCTTCGGTGACAAATACTTCACCATGTTGAATTGGGCTCATTGTGCCTGGGTCAACGTTGATATAAGGATCCAGCTTTAAAATGGTAACATTTAAACCACGGGCCTCTAAAATAGCTGCCAACGATGCTGCTGCAATACCTTTACCCAACGAGGAAACAACCCCGCCGGTAACGAAGATAAATTTTGTACTCATGCGAACCCTAGAATATCAGGAATTAAAAGGAAAAATATAGAATCAAGACGGGGCGAAATTATAGCAAAGGCACTGCCATCAATCCAGCGAAAGTTAGTAATTCTCTGCACAAAAAACGCACTCAGCGTTTCGCATTATTTACTGCTGCTTTTTTATCGCATCCCATGCGGCATCCATTTCAGCAAGGGTTGCTGTATCAAGCGATTGCCCACGCTCACATAAATAGGCTTGTACTTTTTCAAATCGCGCTGAAAACTTATCGTTGGCGCTACGTAATAATTGCTCTGGGTCACGTTTAATATGCCGTGCTACATTAACTGTAGCAAACAATAAATCGCCGATTTCTTCTGCGCTGTGTGCTGAAAATGGATCAACCGCGAGCGCTTCTTTTACTTCATCAACTTCTTCAGCCACTTTATCTAATGCACCATGATAACTAGGCCAATCAAAGCCTAATCCTGCAACCCGCTGCTGAATTTTTTTGGCTTTACTCAAACTAGGCAGATTTGCAGGTATATCTTGCCATAATGTGTCGCTCTGCGGTTCAGCTTTTGCTGCCCGCTCCTGTGCTTTTATGGTTTGCCACTGCTCACTGAGTTGTTGTTCAGTCAGCCCTTGCTGATCGGCAAATACATGTGGATGGCGACGCACTAACTTATTATTTAGCCCAGCCATTACATCATTAAAATCAAATAACCCTTGCTCTTGTGCCAATTGCGCATAAAAAATCACTTGAAAGAGTAAATCACCCAGTTCATTTTTGAGCTCACCGAAATCACCTTTTTCAATGCAATCGGCTACCTCGTATGCTTCTTCTAAGGTATGCGGTACGATGGATGTAAAGTCTTGCTTTAAATCCCACGGGCAGCCTGTTGCTGGATCACGTAATTTAGCCATAATGGCTAATAACTCAGTTAAGGTATTCGTCGAGGTATTAGTTGTCTGGTTCATTTACATTCCTAATGACTACGTTTTGCTTCATGCACGCCTTCGATTTGATCTAATTTTGATAGTAATCGATTGGTACTTGATAAATCATGTACTTCCACTTGCATGGTAAACAACGCTAATTGGCGGTCGTCTACGGTTTCCATATTCATATTCAGCACATTAACTTTTTCATTGGCCAGTACCGAACTAATATCACGTATAAGCCCAGCTCTGTCACTTGCTTCAATTTTAATACACAGAGCATAAGAGCCGTTAATTTCGTCTGACCAACTAACCGCAATAACACGCTCAGGATGTTGTGTTCTTAGATTATTAAAAGAATCACAATCAGTCCTATGCACACCTATGCCACGCCCTTGCGTGATATAACCGATTATTGACTCACCAGGAACTGGGCGGCAACATTTAGCCACATGGCTCATTAAACTACCAACCCCATCAACCACGATACCATTTTTATCACCGCTGATTTTAGTCGGGTTCTTAAAGCGGATGACGGGCTCGTCATCAGAGCGATCCGTGATAAAATTCAGCAACTGATTTAAACGCACATCGCCGGCGCCAATCGCAACCATTAAGTCATCTAACTCTTTAAAGTTATAGCGAATAATAGCCGGCTCTAAGTTTTTGTAGGTCAAATCGAGCTTTTGCAATTCGTTATCTAGAATTTCTTTACCAGCACTGAGATTTTTATCGCGATCGAGTTGTTTAAACCAGTGGTGTATTTTCGCTCTCGCGCGGGATGATTTAATATATCCCAGTGATGGATTTAACCAATCGCGGCTAGGATTCGGTTGTTTTTGGGTTAAAATTTCAACCTGATCGCCAGTGTGTAATTGATGGGTAAAAGGCACAATTTTGCCAAATACTTTTGCACCAATACAACGATGACCGACATTTGAGTGAATATAATAAGCAAAATCCAGTGGTGTTGCGCCCAGCGGTAAATCAAAAATATCGCCACGAGGGGTGAAAATATACACCCGATCTTCGACCACTTGATTTTTTAGCTCTTCGGCTAAATCGCTGCCATCAACCACTTCTTCTTGCCATTGCAATAATTTACGCAACCAGCTAATTTTTTGCTCATACCCAGAACCACGCCCAGGTAACGCCCCTTCTTTATACATCCAGTGCGCAGCGACTCCGAGCTCAGCATCTTGGTGCATCGCGTGGGTACGAATTTGAATTTCAACCGTTTTGCCTTCTGGGCCAAATACTACGGTATGAATAGATTGATAACCATTTTGTTTAGGGGTGGCAATATAATCATCAAATTCTTTATTTAAATGGCGCCAATTGGTGTGTACGATCCCCAGCGCACCGTAACAATCTTGCAATTCATCCACCACAATACGCATGGCGCGAATATCAAATAACTGGTCAAACTCGTAATTCTTTTGCGCCATTTTTTTGTAAATACTGTAGATATGTTTTGGCCGACCATATACCTCGCCTTTAATACCTGCTTGAGCCAGTTTAGTTTTAACTTGCTCAACCATATCTACCATATAAGCTTCGCGACCTAGGCGCTTATCATCCAATTGCTTGGCAATATTTTTATACACATCAGGGTGCAAATAGCGAAACGATAGATCTTCCAGCTCCCACTTTAATTGCCCAATCCCTAACCGGTTAGCAAGTGGCGCAAAGATATCAGCGGTTTCTTTTGCAGCAATCACCCGCTCTTCTTCGTTGGCGTTTTTAACCTCTCGTAAATGACATACCTGCTCAGCAAGTTTAATAACCACAGCGCGCACATCTTCAACCATCGCCAATAACATACGGCGTATATTATCAACTTGAACGGTGCCAGTACCTTGATGAGCCAAAGTGCTAATAGTAGCCATTTGTGCAACACCCGTTAGCAGAGTTGCCACATGGCTCCCCATCACATCGCTTACTGTATCGATGTCGATTAGATTAGCCAAAAAACTCGGCGTAATATATGCGGTAGCGAGGGTGTCTGCATCGAGATTCATTTCCACCAAAATTTCGACCATTTCCATGGCAATATTTTGTTGCTGATGATTATGCAGTTCAGCGCAAAGGGTATTCGCTTTACTTAATAGTTCGCGCTTTTCTTGCGTTAAGTTAAGTAAACCAAGTCGTGTGCTAAAATCACCCGGTTTGTCGTGTTGGTGTGATTGCCGAGTAGCTACCATAATGCGCTCTACCTCCGTTGAAATAACGCCATCGTTTCGATATGCCCCGTGTGTGGAAACATATTCATTAGCCCTATTTTTTCAAGTGAAAATGCAGCTTGCGTAATAATTGCGCTGTCACGGGCTAAAGTCACAGGGTCGCAAGATACATATAAAATCGTTTTAAATTGCTTCAGAGGCAGTTGCTCTAAAATAGCTAAGGCACCGGTACGTGAAGGGTCCAGTACTAATACATTCAACTCTTTACTAAACCACGGAGCTTGCTGCATTGTTTGTGTTAAATCAAAACAATGAAAATGAGCATTGGCTATATGGTTAGTTTGCGCATTTTGCGCCGCCATTGCAACCGCAGAAGCCACTCCTTCAACACCAATTACACTTTTTGCGTTGTTTGCCAGCGCTAAAGCGAAGTTACCAATCCCACAAAATAGGTCTAGTACCTGTTCGTCCCCTTTTAAATTCAGCCAGTCAACCGCTTGAGAAAGCATAGCTTGATTTACCTGCGCATTGACTTGAATAAAGTTTTCCAGCCCAAACGTAAATTTTAGTCCAAGTTCAGGTAAGCTATAAAACGGCATAGGTAAATGGCTGTGATTAATTTGCTGAGTATCTCCTTGCCATATTATTTGCCACTGATGGTCAAGCCCCTGCTGCTCAACAGTTGCTTTTAGCTTATCACTGATGCTTTTAGTGTGGCGGATCACCACAAAATTTTGCTCATCTGCTTGGCATAATTGTATATGGCTAACACTGCGAAGTTCGCCATATTGGTTTAATAACTGATCAAAAACAGTAAAAATTGCGGCAAAATCGTCACTCAGTACTGCACACTGCTGCACACTGACAATTTGTTTAGAACCTTGCGCGCGATAACCAACCCGCATTTTTTTTGCGGTTTTATCAAACATCACCGCTAACCGCGCACTGCGACGGTAGTGCGTCGGCTCGCTCAATAACGGGGCTTGCCAGTTCATTGCATCAAGCTTGGCAAACTTTGAAAACAGCTGGCTCACCGCCACTTGCTTTTCAACTAATTGTTGATCAAGTCGCAAATGCTGTAATTGGCAACCACCACATTGTTGATAATGTTCGCAAAACGGTTTAACCCGTGCTTCACTGGCCTGCTCAACTTTTATCGTTTTAGCCGCGCTATAACGAGCTTTATCTTCGGTTAGTTTGGCCTTAACCGTTTCACCTGTCAGTGCACCGTTAACAAAGCACACTTTATTATTATGCTTGGCAATCCCCCGACCTTGATGATCCATTCCTGAAATGGCTAAAGTTAACGACTGCCCAGAAAGGGTTTTCTTTTTTGCTTGGAAAAACTGCGCCATCGGGCAACACCTTAAATATTGATTCTACGAGGGTGATTGATTACTAGCTTATAAGTATATACTCTTTAACTAACTAATAATGATAACAACGTTCACTTATGACTAAACTTGGTTTGCGCGACTCAGTTTTAACGCTAACACTTATTCCCACAGTGATTATCGGATTACTACTTGGCGGCTATTTTACAATAAATCGTTACATTGAGCTTGATGAAATTTTATATCAGCAAGGTGCGACTATCTCAGAGCCACTGTCGATTGCCATTGAGCAGCCATTATTAGCAAAAAATAAACAGCTACTAAACCGTTTGATCAGCCATGCGCATAATAAACACTCTCCAGCAATTAAAACCATCGCAATTTTTGACGAGCATAATGAACTGGTATTAACCAGTAACTATCACCGTGACTTTGATGATCTACTGCACAATGAATACTTGCAAGCAGGAAAAAACACCAAGGTACTGCCCAGCGATCACCTAATTACATTTTTTACGCCGATCATCAATCACTCAACGCCAGACGCTCAATGGAATAATGCAGCGTTTCAAACATCTCTTGGCACTGTGGTGATTCAGCTCAACAAAGACCAAGCGATTATTGGTCAGCAACAAGCATTATTAGTCAGCGGTATCGTGATTATTTTAGCCTTAGTGTTAGCGGCTATTTTAGCCATCAGGCTTAGCCATATGTTTATGACCCCATTAAATAAGTTAGTACTGGCTACTGACAAATTAATCGAAGGGAAAAGAGAAACCGGCCTAACCGCTCCGATGATGGGCGAGTTTGAGTTATTACGCCAAGGGCTAAACACCATTTCTGATACTATGGTGATGCAAAAAGATGAAATGCAAAAGCACATCGATCAGGCAACCAGTGACTTGCGCGAGTCGTTAGAATTATACGAAACACAGAATATTCAGCTCAGTATTGCTAAAACCGATGCCCAAGACGCCAACCGCGTAAAATCGGACTTTTTAGCGAAAATGAGTCACGAATTACGCACACCACTCAATGGTGTCATTGGCTTTACTCGTCAATTACATAAAACACCGCTTAATAAACACCAAAAAGATTACCTCGATACCATCGAACTATCAGCCAATAGTTTAATGACTATCATCAGCGATATTTTAGATTTTTCAAAGCTTGAAGCGGGCGCTATGGAACTTGAGTCCATTCAATTTCAACTACGAGACACAATAAACGAAGTACTTACACTACTGGCACCTAGTGCGCATGAAAAACAATTAGAGCTATCGATTTATATCAACTCACTAGTGCCTGACAACATAACAGGTGATCCAACCAGGTTTAAGCAAGTCCTGATCAACTTGATTAGTAATGCAATTAAGTTTACTGAAAAAGGCTCAATTAAAATTGATGTTGGCCATCGTTTACTTGATGAAGAACGTACCTCAGTGTTAGTGTCAGTAACCGATACTGGCGTTGGCATTCCAATGGATAAACAAGATGCTTTGTTCACTCCTTTTGGCCAAGCTGATTCAAGCATTACCCGTAAATTTGGTGGCACAGGCCTTGGCTTAATTATTACCAAGCACATAGTTGAAACCATGGGTGGCCGTATTACTTTAAACTCAGCGCCGGGTAATGGTACCTGCTTTACTTTTAATGGCGTATTTAGACTACCAAGCCATATTTATAATAGCGACTTGCCAAGTAAATCTCTCGCAAATAAACGTATTTTATACCTAGAACCCCATGAACATACCCATCATGCAGTGCTATCTTTACTCACCGAGTGGCAAACAAAGGTCACAGCGTGCTTTGATCAAGAAACTTTTTTACAAGAGTTAAATAAAGAGTTTAATTACGATATTTGTATTATCGGCCATGTTGCCGCAGTTGACGAAATGCAACGCTTAAAAAGCTATATCAAAGCAGTCCGTGAATCGACTGACTATCTGTATTTAATGCTTAATTCGGTATCGCACAATATGCGCGAAGCTTATATTGGCTGTGGTGCAGATGCGTGTTTAAGTAAACCGCTCAACCATCGCAAGCTCTGTGAAGTGCTTGCAGCACCTTATCGACTCGATCATCCCGTGCATAATATTGAAGAAAATGACGAGAAATTATTACCACTAAAAGTATTAGTCGTTGATGATAATGATGCCAATTTAAAGTTAATTTGTACTTTACTAGAAGAGCAAATTGAAACTATTGATACCGCTCATAATGGCTCACAAGCCTATAGTTTGAGCAAAAGCCATAAATACGACATTATTTTTATGGATATTCAAATGCCAATTATGGACGGTATTACCGCCTGTAAACTGATCCTAGAATCATCCTTAAACGAAGATACTCCTATTATTGCTGTCACAGCGCATGCCTTAGCGGGCGAAAAAGAGCAACTTATTACCGATGGTTTTAAAGGCTATTTAACTAAACCTATTGATGAAGATATGTTGAAACAGATTATTAGTGATCATAGCCCGCAATCACCGCTGCGACGTGACAAAAGCCGTAATGACCTGATTGCTAGTGAGCCTCCTTTTGTTAGCTCATCACTAGATTGGCCATTAGCACTGCAACGTGCCGGCGGTAAAAACGAACTGGCGCTTGAAATGCTTAATATGTTGTTGCTCAGTGTGCCAGAAACTCTGCGATTACTTGAAGAAGCGACCGCCAGCCAAGATTGCGAACATGTGCTAAGTATTATTCATAAATTTCACGGTGCTTGCTGCTACACTGGCGTACCCAAGCTAAAAACACTTGCTGAAGCACTGGAAACCGCGTTAAAAGGCGATTGTGATTTAAGTTATATTGAGCCAGAGCTTTTTGAGCTGCAAGACGAACTTGAAAACTTGATGACAGATGCCGGCTTAGCCGAAAATTAACGGCAGATCCGCTTGAGTGGTTTACCACTTTTTAAACTGTTGATCTGCCAAGTTACATCTGTATCTTGTTGCACCAAACTCACTTTGGCAATGTCACTAAACATAAAATCACCGGGTACATTGAGCCGCGTTAAATTTTCGGATAATGGTTGCTGACAATAAGGGCCTGTATCACCGTGGATCACTAATACCGGCTTTTTTACTGTGTTTGCAAATTCCGCCAAAGCATCGCGATACACTTTAAAACCATCACACTGTTCTGGCTGAGTTTTACTGCATGCCGGTTGTACTGTTTGATGGGTGTAAATATCTGCCTGAAAAGCAATCACATAACCTTTGGCTGTTGGATTTGCTTGCGCTAACCAATTAAGGTTGTTGGCGTCTCTTGTGTCAGCTTGTTGATAAGCAAGTTGTTTATCACTTTTTAACACCTCTCGACGGCCATTGTGGGTGCCTGCAATATGCAGCGTGATAAACTCTACATCAGCAAGGCGCCAACGCGCATTTTCGTGCATGCTAGGCTGTTGCTGAAAATCAACTAAGGTATTGGCTTTTTCAAGATATTTATCATCAAACATCAAGGTTTTTAAATATACCAGGCGCTCTAATTCATCATAACGAGGAATTAGATTTTTTCGGTCGCAATCAGCCCATTCATTGTCACCGGGGGTGTAAATAAATGGCTGCGTAGTTAAAGAAGTAAGTAACTGTTTATTCTTCTCAAGCAACTCATTTTTACAAGGCTCAGAACCTGATTTCATATCGCCAACATGGATCAAAAAAGCATGCTCAGTCGTTTTTATTTTTTTACCCAAAGCCCCTGTTGGCGCTAAATTCATTTCATCAATTGGAGTATATGGCATATCCCCCATCACCAAAAACGCATTACTGGACAGCGCCCAAGTCAAACCAATTAAACTAAACATCACCATCCCCTGTCACGCAAATAGATCTTAAGCTCTCATAGTAACAAACAAATGAACATTTAAAAGAACGGCTTTTTTCGACTAAGCTTGCTAAAATAACCGCACAGTAATTCTGAATTTGTAAATCATGTCATTTAGTACCACTTATACATTAGATAAACCCTACTTTTACGAATGTTTTGATGAGTCTCTGCCTTACAGCGCACAAGCAAAGCCGAAATATGTTTTTTTAGTCTTATTGGTTAGTTTAGGACTTACAGCTATTTATTGGTTAGAAAAACACTATTTAGGAAATTTCTTGATCATGGCCGCAGTACTTGAATGTGTTGCTTTTTATTATCGCAGGCCTTGGTGGGTAACGCGGCAAATGCTTAGTCGAGCATCAGGCTCTGAGGCAACGTTAACTATTGATGAAAGCGGTTTTAAAAGCGAAAACCCACATAAAAGCTATCAGCTAGCATGGCAAGATATCGATGAAGTAATTTTTACTGTTCGCGGTATTATTTTAAAAAGTCGTCGCGGCATGCAGTACGTTTCAAACAGCGTACTGAGTGATGAGATTATTGAATACATAAAAAAAAGAGCCACTAAATAGTGGCTCTTTCATATCAATTAAATTGATTAAGCATTGCCCGGATTCGGGTTAGACTTTTCAGCTTGAATACGCATGTAAATTTCTTCACGGTGTACCGAAACGTCTTTAGGTGCATTAACACCAATACGTACTTGATTTCCTTTAACACCTAGTACAGTGACAGTTACTTCGTCACCAATCATTAGGGTTTCACCTACTCGACGAGTTAGTATTAGCATTCTCTTGCTCCCGTATTCCAATAAATTAAAAGATTCCGCGTCTGTATATTAAAGAAAATAAGCCTTAATAGTAAGTAAAAACTCTAAATCGATTCATTTTCTGTTAAAAAAACTCTTTATAATGCGCCTATTGCCAATTCTAAGTATGTTTCATCTATTCAAACTAATATTTTAATATCAGATCTTGATACGTGTTTACGTTAATGTATAAAAACAAACTTACTACACTAGGATATGATTTCATACTCACTGCCTCAATGGCGACTTTAGCAACTGAGCAACCAACAGAAATCTCTTTACTGTTAATATAATGGTGGCTGTCATCTAATACTTCAAGTAGTTACTAAAATCTTTTCTGTGCACTATAACGGTAGTCGATATAAGCATAGCCTATTTTTTCAAAGTTATGATTAATCTTAACTATTTGGATGCAGTTATCGAGAAAAAGTTTCAATAAAAATTAGTTTTATCATCGCTGTAAAGAATTTATGGAGATGGTTCAGAGTTTTTTCGTAATTAAGGTAAATCCAGTGGCAATAAAAAATGCGGTAGTGTGTATTTAGTAGGGTATGCCGTTTTAGCCATAAATTTAGGACGTGACTTAGTTGTTAAAGCAGATTTAGAATAAACACTTTAGGAGACTCAATTGAGCCTCCTAAAGTGTTAAATCAACTTTACGTACTGAGCTATTAAGTACGCTCAGTTAACCAAGCGGTTACGCTATCAAGTGCTGCAGTTAAGTTTTGCGGCTCAGAGCCACCAGCTTGCGCCATATCAGGACGACCGCCGCCTTTACCACCAACTTGTGATGCCATGTGATTTACCAGCTCACCGGCTTTCACTTTGCCAGTTAAGTCTTTAGTCACACCAGCAATTAAGCTTACTTTGTCGCCATCAGCAACACCAAGTGCAATAACACCTGAGCCAATCTTGTTTTTAAGGTCATCAACCATGCCGCGTAAGGCTTTTGATTCAGTGCCTTCAACGTTTGCCACAAGTAATTTAACACCGTTAATTTCAACAATTGAATCAATTAATGATGCACCCGCAGCACTGGCTAGCTTGTCGCTTAGCTGTGCTATTTGTTTTTCAAGCCCTTTTGACTTTTCAAGCAAGGCTGTTACTTTTTCAAGTACTGATGCGCTGTCGCCTTTAACAAGAGCCGCTACGTCGTTTAGGTGTTGCTCTTGCTCACTTACATAAGCAATTGCATCAGCACCCGTTACCGCTTCAATACGACGCACACCGGCAGCAATACCGCTCTCAGAAACTATTTTGAATAAACCGATATCACCAGCACGATTTACGTGAGTACCGCCACACAGTTCTATAGAGTAATCACCAATAGTCACTACGCGAACTTCATCATCGTACTTCTCACCAAATAACGCCATTGCGCCTTTTTCTTTGGCGGCATCGATTGCCATCAGCTCAGTATTTAGCGCAAAGTTACGACGGATCTCGTCATTCACAACTCGCTCAATTTCACGTAGTTCAGCTTTCGTGACTGCTTCAAAATGCGAGAAGTCAAAACGTAAACGTTCAGGGTCTACGAGTGAACCTTTTTGCGACACATGATCGCCCAATAACTGACGTAGTGCTTCGTGTAAAATATGCGTCGCTGTATGATTCTTTTTAACACGATCACGGCGCGCATCATCAATGTTTGCGTCAACTTTATCATTCACACCAATGCGGCCCATCACTGTTCCGTGGTGCGCGAATGCATTACCAAGTTTAGTGGTGTTAGTTACTGTAAACTCACCGCCAGCTACCGTTAATGTGCCGGTGTCACCAACTTGGCCACCAGATTCAGCGTAAAACGGTGTGCGATCTAGTACCACAATGCCTTGTTGGCCATCTTCAAGTACTGATACAGCTTCACCTTGCGCGAACATTTCAATCACAGTGCCACTATAGTGCGTTGCGTCATAGCCTTTAAAGTCAGTGTGTTTGTCAGACTTTAATTGCTGGTTATAGTCAGCACCAAATTTACCAGCTTGTTGTGCAGTTTTACGCTGTACAGCCATGCACTCTTGGAAGCCTTGCTCATCAATCGTCATAAAGCGCTCACGCGCTACATCTGCGGTTAAATCGGCAGGGAAACCATAGGTGTCATATAATTTGAATACTAATTCACCTGGGATCACATCGCCAGTTAAATCAGTCAGGCTTTCTTCTAAAATAGCTAAACCACGCTCAAGAGTTTTGCCAAACTGCTCTTCTTCAATGCGCAGTACTTTTTCGATGATTTCTTGCTGTTTTGCAAGCTCTGGATACGCTTGACCCATTTGTTCGATTAGCGCAGCAACTAACTTATAGAAGAACGAACCTTGTGCGCCAAGCTTGTTACCGTGGCGAACTGCACGACGAATGATACGACGCAGTACATAACCACGGCCTTCGTTTGATGGCATAACCCCATCAGAAATTAAAAACGCACATGAACGAATATGATCCGCCACTACGCGCAGTGATTTATCATCCATATCTTGTGCATTGGTAACTTCTGCAGCAGCTTTAATTAAGCCTTGGAATAAATCGATTTCGTAGTTTGAATGCACGCCTTGTAAAATTGCAGCAATGCGCTCAAGACCCATACCTGTATCAACAGACTGCTTAGGAAGCGGCTCCATCGTACCGTCGCTTTGACGGTTATACTGCATAAATACCAGATTCCAAATTTCAATGAAGCGGTCGCCATCTTCTTCAGGTGAGCCAGGAGGTCCGCCCCAAATTTCTTCGCCATGATCATAAAAAATTTCAGAACATGGACCACACGGGCCAGTATCACCCATTGACCAGAAGTTATCTGAAGTAGCAATACGAATAATGCGATCTTCAGGCAAACCAATTTCGTTAGCCCAATAACCAAATGCTTCTTCATCATCATGGTAGATAGTAACGAGCAGTTTTTCTTTCGGCAGTTTTACAACGTCAGTCAAAAACTCCCACGCAAACTTAATCGCGTCTTGCTTAAAGTAATCACCAAAGCTGAAGTTACCTAACATTTCGAAAAATGTATGGTGGCGTGCTGTGTAGCCTACATTTTCTAAATCGTTATGCTTACCACCGGCACGCACACAACGTTGTGAGCTAGTTGCGCGGTTATAAGGGCGGCTTTCGGCGCCTAAAAATACATCTTTAAATTGCACCATGCCGGCGTTATTAAATAATAACGTCGCATCGTTACCCGGAATAAGCGAGCTTGATGGAACAATTTGGTGTTGTTTAGAGGCAAAAAAATCTAAAAACTGTTGCCTGATCTGTGCGGTAGTCATGTGCTGCATGTGAACGTCTCACCCATTTTTACTGTGCTTGCATTGCAAAATCTATTTGTTCGTAACTGAACCCTCGATACATTAAGTAGCGCACGCGCTTAGCTTTTTCTTTGTGATCGAAGTCGTCCTGTGAATTTGAATACTTCTTTAAATACGCATCCTGCGCTAACCCAAACCAATCAATTTCGAATGATTCAATCACACTTTCTAACAGTGCTCGGTCAATCCTTTTGCCCATGGCTTCGCTTTGAATACGTTTTAAGCCATGTTTTTTAGCAATGTGGCGACGTACAAAACCTTCAACATAACGCTGCTCATTTATAAAATTGTGCTCTTCACACCAATCTAATAAAGCTTCGATAAATTCAGGCGTCGCCTCTTTTTGCTGTAATTTTTGGGTTAACTCTCGACGCGAATATTCTTGGCGCCCGAGTAACCAAAGTACATAATTTTTTAACTTCTTTTGTAATGCTTCATCCATTTCTTCAGCCATTATGCGTCAAAACGACCGCTTTGATCATTATGCTGCGGCGCAACAGGCTCTGCCTCTGCAGGCGGTACGATCGGCATAAAAATAGCTTGATAAGAAACAAAAAAGCTAATGTAGCAAATTGGCATTAAAACCAACAGCGGCAAGAATGATAAAAACATTGAAAGCATCATCAAGCCTGCAATAATTGCCCCATATACACTCAATGGTGCCATGTTGTGGTAAAACACCATAAATGAACTTTTTAGCACCTCAAAAATACGTTTTTGTTGATTAAAATAAACCAACGGCACCGCATAAGAAAAAGCCGTTAAATACACCGATAACGCAATTAAAAACAGCGCAACATTTGCCATCGAGATGCTATCAATTACTTGCTGCAAGGCAATGTTAGGATCGACATTCGGATTACTCATAATCGCAATCGCTTCGGAAAATAAACCCCCAGCTAGCAAAGCCATCAATACACCGGCCGCCATTTGATAGAGCGCTAAACGTAGCAGCCCCATGCGATTACCCTTGGCGGTAAACGGTTTTAGGATATCGGCCAACATAATTTTGCCGCCTTGCTGTTTGGTGATCACCGCTTGATAAAACCCCGCAGTTAAAAACGGCGTGGCGATGGCTGCTATAATTTGTAAGAAAGGTAAAAATAGCGATAGTAAACCAATAATACCTATAAATAAGTGCATAAAAATAAAGGTAAAAGGCTGAGTTTTAAAAATAAGCCAGCCTGCTTTAAACCATTTCAGCCCTGCATCGGCCTTAAATACTCGTAATTCAATTGACATACTTGCTCTTAAATTAACAACAAAACACGCCGAGTATAACTCGGCGTTGGATGGGATTACATAGACGACAGCTTAAAATTACGGTTTTTTAATCTTCTTTATATCTAACATATGCGCACCATGCTTAATTTTCGTCTCTAGGTATGCTTTATTGCCCGCTAAACCAGCTTTAATGTGTGCATGCGTGCCAACCACTGATTCAACTTCAATACCTGCATCTTTCAAGGCATTAAGCTTTTTAGGATTATTGGTCATCAGCTTTACATGAGCCAACCCCATCGCTTCTAGCATTAATACCGCGTCAGAAAAGTCACGTAAGTCATCAGCAAAGCCCAAATGATTATTTGCTTCATAGGTATTCATACCTTGTGATTGCAATACATAGGCGTCAATTTTATTGTATAAACCAATACCACGCCCTTCTTGGCGTAAATAAAGTAAAATACCACCTTGTTGATGCATCATTTCAATACATTCGTTGAGTTGTTCACCACAATCACACCGTGATGAATGAAATACATCACCGGTTAAACATTCAGAATGCATACGAATAAGCGGCACAGACTGCTCGCTATCAGCACGATTAAACACCAAAGCAACATGCTCTTGGCCATCTTTTAAATCGCTAAATGACACGATTTCTGCGGGTATATCACTGTTTTTGCCAACATTTAGCTGGACTCTAGCTCTTACTTGCGCCACGACAAATCCAAAATTAAAAAGTAATGCGATAATGCAAACGTGATAATATCACAAAAATAAACTGCATTGAAAATAATACAACACCGCAATGAGTAATAACTATATTGAGGCAGTTACTCGCAATTCAAGCATTGCCCTGCGCTAAATCGACAATTCCACCCCACCAAAAACAAAATTCTTACCCGATACTCTAAATCAATGACATGGTTGTACCTATTTGGTATAATTTAATTAAACATAATAATAAGGAACATTATGAAAGCCTCCTCTCTACTACTTTGTCTTACCATCGCCTATTCTGGTTATAGCCACGCCGATGAATCTATACATAGTCAATTTAAAATAGTTTACCAGCAATACCTTAATGCACAGCAACAAGGCAAAGGCGCAGAAGATAAAGCTGAACAAGCCTATTTGCTAGGTAAGCAAATCTATGGAGATAAATCAGATAACACTGCAAATTTAGCCATAAACTATGCTAATGAGCTTCATCAATACCCTGCAGAAAACAAACAAAAACGTTTTACCTTGTTTGAGCAGGCTTACACTATTTTAGCGGCTAATCATCCAGCAAGTAGCATTGAACTCATCGATGCATTGCTTGGTATGGCAACCAATACTGATTCGGTAAATAGAGCCGACGCCCTATACAAACAAGTTATTGAAATCGCTGCAGTCCAAAAAGTCCCAAAATTAGTAGCAGATATGAAACTGGCTGCTGCACAAGGATTAGCGTATGGCTTTCAAGGGAAGAAATACAACCAAGCCAAACGTTACCTACTTGAGGCAGACGAGTTTTACAGCCAAAACTTACCTGAGAACTCAGTAGAGCGGATCAAAGCTGACTTTTTAGTTGCCGCTTTTGCAGAAGGTAAAAGACAATATTCTAAAGCGATTGAGCGTTTAAATCGAGTTGTAAGTGTATTTGATGATGCGCTTAGCTTCGATCATGAAACAGAGCTTAGTGCTCACTCTAAATTAGTTCACCTTTATGAAAAAACAGGTAAAAGTGACGAAGCGACCAAACATTGTTTAGCTATAGCTAAAATGGTGCCGTGGCAAGAAAACCAGCAACAAACCCCACTTTATCGTCAAGAACCTAACTACCCAGATAGTAAAGCAAGGTTTAGGCAAGATGGTTCAGTGCAAATGGAATTTGACGTTAACACCGCTGGCTTTGTAAAAAATATCACCATCATTAAATCTGAAGGTGGTGAAGCATTTGAACAAGAAGCCATTAAAGCAATGGAAAAGTGGCGTTATGCCCCTAAGTTTGAAGACGGAAAAGCAGTGGTTGCAAAAGCTCAAGTGCAGCTAGACTTTAAAATTGGCAGGTAAATACACGTAATTACTAATAACATCAGTGTTTGTAATACTGTTTATAAACACGTTTTAAGCCCAACATGACTGGGCTATTTTTGTAAGGTATCGAGTATTTTGTCACTGGCATCCTCGATTAAATCAAGTACCTGTTCAAAACCATTTTCGCCACCATAATAAGGGTCGGGGATCTCATCAACGCAGGTTCCATAAGCTAAAAATAACGACAGCTTATACTGCAAATGCGCCGGACAAAGTGCAGTTAGATCAGCTAAATTGGCTTTATCTGCAGCGAGGATCAAATCAAAGTACTCAAAGTCATGAGCGTTGACTTGTCGTGAACGTATCCCCTCAAAGCTATAGCCACGTTTAAGTGCCGCCGCTTGCGAGCGTTTATCGGGGGGATTACCAATGTGGTAGCCTGCGGTACCCGCTGAGTCAATTTCAAACTGTGATCCACGTTGTAATGCTTTAGCCTTTAACACCGCCTCCGCAGTCGGTGAGCGGCAAATATTACCTAAACAAACGATCAGTATTTTTTTCATGATTAAATTTCATCCACTAGCATCAACATGCATTCATAAGATACCAATAAAATTAAAACCTGCATACCTAGGTTACTTCCAACCTTGTAACCAGCGCTGTTGATCTTTTAAATCATGCCAATTTATTTCCATCGAACGCTTTGACATCACCGCTTCAATAACACAGCTGATAACAACGCCCTCTTCGTCAAACTCCATTTCCGTAATCATAAAATGCTTTTCTTTATTGACGGGGGAAACTGCCGTCCATTTACTGTTTAATAGTTTTCTGTGGTTAATTTTATTCATATGATTCCTATCTAACATCATTACGTATTGATCATCGTGATACGTAAACACCACCCACTGCGTTTACATTTAACTGAATGAAATGTGATTTTACAACTAACTAATCACAGCTGCATAGAGGTATAAGTCTGGCTCGACCATCAAGTGGGTTGTCTATTTTCAGGTAGTATTTACCAAGTAGGGTTGGAATTTGCGGTGCTAGTAAGAGGAATTAAATAACCAGTTACATCAGATGACTCACTATGTATTACAAGGTAGAGGTAGGCTTTAATTTATCACTAAAGCCTATATAAGCTAATGCAATTATTAAAATTCGTAACTAATACTCACGCCACCATCAGCGCGTTTTTCATTACTGTTGCTGCCTTCACCGTAGCCTAATTCAAAACGAACGCGCCAACCGCCTTCATTTAAACCACTAAAAAGGTAACTATAACTCACGCCTACACCGTTGGTCGTTTCTGTATCAAACATACCTGATAGCGCACAGCCAAAAATATTACCAAATGTCTCACCAATGTCTTTATCATCAGCATCCGGACACTCACGACCATCATCTTGTGCACCAATGGCGCCAACAACTAAGCCTAAAGCATGCTTTTTATCGCTCGTTAGCGCATGTTCAAACCCGACAGAAAAACCATCATCTAAGCCTATTTTATAGTTAGCATACCAGCGCTGTGTACCTTGTGCTGCTGATAATGATACCTCTGGTATAACAAAGTAAGGGTAGCCGCCACCGATTGAAAAATTAACATCGTTTGCATTAGATGAAAAAGTACAAATCGTTAGCAAAGCACCTAGGCAAAGCTTGTTTAATGTCATTGAAGTTCCTTTTAAGTTTTTTATTATAAAGCGAATGCTACTTTACACATTCTAGAAACAAAAAAGCAACTAAAATTGCTTTAAAATAACATCATCATAATCATCAACGTTTAACGTCACATTAAACTTAGCCGCCACATTATCAAGCTCAGCTTGCTTAATAGCTAATTCATCCATGGTGATAGTGTTATCGTCTAGTTGCCATAATAACCGCGAGCCCGCATAACTATAATGAATTGCTAACAATGCTTGAGGATTCCCCTCTCGCCCCGCCGCTTTTAATTTTGCCATTTTACGGGTGATTTTATTCAATGCTTGTTTGAGTTCCCACACATACACCACTTCGGTCATATAATCATGCGTGCGGTATTTATTCAGCGCCCAGCCAATTGTTAGGCTAGTAATAACTACACCTATTAAATTCCAATGAAAATGACTGCCACTTTCATCAGGGAATAACGCGATTAGTAGTTGTGAGATTGCTAAACTGCCAATAGCCAACGCCAAGCCGCAGCCGATAATAACGCGGTTTAAATGCTTACGATAACGAGCTTTATCAATTTGAATAAGTTGCATAACTGCCTAATAAAATAAAAACCAAAATTCACAGCCGCCATTGTAACCAATGCCCATAAGCAAACACGAAACTTTTTAAAAATATTTCACCCCTTTTTAATCTAGCGCACGTTTTAGTGATGAATACCACTTAACTTATCGAGGATTTGCTTATGCAAACAGTAGCTTTACCACACACTAATCATGCTTTAAAAACATCAACGGCCATTGTTGGTGGTGCAGCCATGACCTTTGCGGCATTTGCATTTATGCAGTACTTAATTAGTGGCGAGCAACGCGCGCCAAGCTTTATTGATGACAGCATCATTGTAGAAATATTCCAAGCACCAGAAGATTCTAAAGTGCAGCACAAGCAAACCTTGCCGCCGCCACCTAAAATGCAAACGCCGCCTAAAGTGCCGCCGCGTACACCGCCAAGTACTGATACTAATATAGTAACAACCGCAATAACGCCAGATATAAGTATTGATAAAATAGGTGGCGATATAAAAGCTAACTTACAGCGACCAACCGGTGATGCGACCCCCATAGTACGTATAAATCCTAAATACCCGCCCATTGCCGCACGAGAAGGCATTGAAGGCTGGGTACAATTAAGCTTTAATGTATCTCAAACCGGTGAAGTAATAGATGCACAAGTAACAAACGCAGAACCAAAACGCATTTTCGACCGTGAAGCACTACGGGCAATAAAACGCTGGAAATACCGCCCAAAAGTGATTGATGGCGTAGCACAAATGCAAACGGGGCAAAGTGTACAACTTGATTTTAAGTTAGACCAAACGCAATAAAAGCTCATTAACGGATAAGGGTGCCTATGCTTACAAGCTTAAAGTCATGGTTTATTAGTCAGCCCAGTAACGACTACTTGGCTGACTACGCAAAAAGTGGCGACAATCGCCACTTAACTAAACTCGTTACCTTGTTTGGCAACGATTTGTATCATTACTTAGTCACGCAAAGTAATGAGCAACTCGCCTTTGATATAAGCCAACAAACATGGTTAAAAGTGATGGAAAAACGCCATTATTATCAACCGCAAGACAACCCGAAAGCCTGGTTGTTCCGCCTTGCCCGTAATGCGTTAATCGATGAGTTTCGCAAACAACAGCGTTTTGTAGAATTAGCAGACGATACTGCAATTGCAGCACCTAATACTCAGCAAAGCTTTGATTACGAAGCCTTTAACCACGCTTTAATGCAACTAAGCTTTGTACAACGCGAAGCGCTCAGCTTACAGCAAGAAGGCTTTTCGCTTGAAGACATACAACAGATCACCCAAAGCAATCATGAAACCGTAAAAACGCGGCTACGTTATGCAAAACAAAACTTAAAAACATTATTAGGAGGCTACCATGAACAAGCATAACGAACAGTTTGAGCAGCAACTTAACCAGCATTTTAGTGAGCGTAAAAAACGCCACACACTGACGCCAGAACAACAGGCATTGTTTACGCAAATGCCGAATCAAAAAGCTAATAAAAAGCCGACTCGATTTTTATTACCCCTGCAAATGACCGGCCTCGCCTGTGCTCTAGTAGTACTGGGCTTTACCGTTTTTAATACCACAGATAACAACACAGAACAACAACACACACTTAACAACACCTTTGCCGTACAGCAAAGCAGTTACCACTTTATAGAAGTACACCAAGTAGATAATGCGGGCAGTTATTCAAGTGAAATAAAAAGCCAAAAACAACAACTCGACGACAAACTCGCCGCAGACCTACGCCTGCACCAACAGCGCTATATTGAATACGGGCAATTGGTAAAAGTTGATAACGACTGGTACATCGCCAGCTGCCACAGCGAAGTGCTCATTCAAATAAAAGACTCGCTATTGAATAACTTAAAAACCAAACACGCCGTAGAGAGCAATATAATGAAAGGCGACATGCTCGCCATGGCCCACAACAGCCAAGGCCAGATCATAGCGCTTAAACATGCAGGGGATGGGGTAAAGATGTGCAGGGGATAATCACTTGCTTCATAATACTTTGTAAAAGTTCTCAGTATTAATGACTATAATACTGAGGGTACATGCTCAGCTAAATAGAATTATGTAGCAAGATATTTGACTCTATTTTTATACTGGGTTGAACAGCAAAGAATAAAACAAGAAAAGGTGTCTTATTTATTTGTTCTGCCTGAGCTAGAGCATTGCTTTAGGAAACTATTTTTCCATTCTTGAAACGCTTTCTTACTATCTTCAGTTTCTATTCTTATATTTCTTGGGGGTGGTGAAGTCCAGCCATGTTTAAGAGGTGTTAAAGTACCATCGGGGTATACCAATTTGTATTCAAACGGAGGAGAAGCCAATTTCAACTCACTATAACTTTCAACTGCGCTCTTGCTTACAGCTACAATATTATCAGAGCTAAAATCCCATACAACTAAATTCTCACCAACATTACTGATAATATGGCCACACATAACATCATGTCGATTTTTAATTGTAATCTTGTATTTAGCTAACTCAATTTTAGATGAAATAGATTTTACGTGATAATTATAAGTAGCGTATGCCGCTAACACTAAAATCATAATAGATAGAGCATTGACAAAAAGTAGATTGGGTTCTTCTTCACACTCATTTTGCCTGTCACTATAGATAATCCCCTCGGCACGCACCTTTCTTTTTAGTACATAAGAAATATCTTTTGTCGCTTTAAACATTAATAGTGTCAACAGAATGAGTATTAATGAAAAAGGAAGACCGCTAGATACTATAGTAAAGTTATATATATCAGTATTTGATAAATAATCAAAAGCAAAAACATCCCAACTATTAAAGTAAGTAATTGTCCAAAAATAACAAAAAACACTGTAAACAAAGAAGGTAATCGTAGTTACACCCCCCCAGTTTTTAGAAGCTAAATCTATAATTTTTATATTTCTATTATCTTTCATCTTAACAATTCAAATTGATTTTATATCAATAGCCTACCTAAGGCGCTTCTCGCGGTCAAACCCAACTCAATCCCTAGATTAAAGGGAACCAATGCGGCAGCACTTTGCATCTTGCCAAGACCGAAAAGCGATCTCACGTTTAACACCCTTCCCCCGTCATCACGCCTTGAAAAGAAGTAATTGATGAGTAATTCATTTCATAGATGAAATGAAAGCCGTGACTTCGCCATGGGTGAAAAGCGTGGCTTTGAACGAGAGGCCACGGATGGCCGAACTGGGGAGCGTACATGGATGTGAAAGTTGGCCTATCTTCGCCGTTTACGTTCACATCAATTATGTTTTGAAGGATAAGCGTGATGCTCGGATGGAAAATATCGCGGCTAAAGCCAGCTCCTACTTCCAATATTTAACCTCTGTGTAGCGAAGCCCCTCTGTGCTCTCGGTGGTGATATTCACTTTTTCGCCCTAAAGGACGACCTACAATTTAAACGCCCCATTGATTTTATCGTTGCACTTTAGCCAACCAAACCACGCGCGCCAGCAAGCTTAGCGCCTACGGTGGTGAACTTATCAATGGTGTTAAACCCTTCGTGGCTAAAGCCATCTTCTACTTCAATATTTAACCTCTGTGTAGCGAAGCGCCTCTGTGCTCTCGGTGGTGATATTCACTTTTTCACCCTAAAGGACGACCTACAATTTAAACGCCCCCATTGGTTTTATCGTTGCACTTTAGCCAACCAAACCACGCGCGCAAGCAAGCTCAGCGCCTACGGTGGTTAACCCTTACATTGGAGTTAAACCCTTCGTGGCTAAAGCCAGCTCCTACTTCCAATATTTAACCTCTGTGTAGCAAAGCGCCTCTGTGCCCTCGGTGGTGATATTCACTTTTTCGCCCTAAAGGGCGACCTACAATTTAAACGCCCCCATTGGTTTTATCGTTGCACTTTAGCCAACCAAACCTCGCGCGCCAGCAAGCTTAGCGCCTACGGTGATGAACTTATCACTGGTGTTAAAGCCTTCGTGGCTAAAGCCAGCTCCTACTTCCAATATTTAACCTCTGTGTAGCGAAGCGCCTCTGTGCTCTCGGTGGTGATATTCACTTTTTCGCCCTAAAGGGCGACCTAAAATTTAAACGCCCCCATTGGTTTTATCGTTGCACTTTAGCCAACCAAACCACGCGCGCCAGCAAGCTTAGCGCCTACGCTGGTGAACTTATCACTGGTATTAAACCCTTCGTGGCTAAAGCCAGCTCCTACTTCCAATATTTAACCTCTGTGTAGCGAAGCCCCTCTGTGCTCTCGGTGGTGATATTCACTTTTTCGCCCTAAAGGGCGACCTACAATTTAAACGCCCCATTGATTTTATCGTTGCACTTTAGCCAACCAAACCTCGCGCGCCAGCAAGCTTAGCGCCTACGGTGGTGAACTTATCACTGGTGTTAAACCCTTCGTGGCTAAAGCCAGCTCCTACACAAAGTTTAGCCACCTTATTAGCGCTTGCGCGTCGCCATTACAGCAACCCTAGAAAGTGCTTTAACAGCCATCAGTACAACGCGCAGCGTAATACAGTGTCGCACTTAAAAGTCGCGTAGTGAGGCAAACTAAACTATAGTGAACTTAAGCAGCTACGAAATATCTGGCTCATGCATATATCAACATTAACCATATAGTTACTGTTGCATCCTTCAAGTACTTCTATTGATAAGCGTTAAAACTTTTATATGTAAATCAAAACAACAAACAGCCTAGTTTAAAATAGCGGTTGACCTGTGTGTTGCACATACGTTTATCATGCCATTATTGAATAACGATGGAGTTAAGTTATGTATGTTAAACAGTTAGCTAAAACTATGGGGGTGACCCAAGATACAGTGCGCCATTACACTCGTATAAAGTTACTTAACCCCATTCGCAGCGAAAGCAATGGCTATCAGGTGTATACCGCTGACGATCAACAACGCTTAAAATTTATTATCAGTGCGCGACAACTCGGTTTTTCTATTAAAGATATTCAGCAAATAGTTGCTCAGTCGGAGCAAGGCAATTGCCCTTGCCCACTGACACGAAAATTAATAACTAAACGACTCGCAGAAACAGAGCGGTTATTTCAAGAAACACTCAAACTAAGAACGCGTATGCAAGCAGCGGTAAGACAGTGGGAAAACTCAAGCGATGGTGCTGTAAGTGCCGATATATGTAGTTTAATTGAAACCTTTGTAGATCCCCTTAACGAGCAAGTTAATTCTGAGGAAGCACAATGAGTAATAGCAAAGACACAGTGCAAAATTTTATGATTGAAGGCGCTAGCTGTGGGAGCTGCGTTGCAAAAATAGAAAAAGCGCTAAAAAGTGTATCTGGTGCGCAGCGTGTTGAAATGAATTTTGCTGATCGCAGTGTGCAGGTTGAAGGCAATGCACCATCAGCAGAGCTGATTGAAGCAGTCGAAAATATTGGCTACAAGGCTAAGCCAATGAATAGCGAGTCGGAGCAAGACGCGCTAGATGAAAAAGCCAAAACCGATAACGCGCACTATAAGAAGCTAATGCGTAATATGGTATTGGCACTAGGCGTTGGCGCTCCGCTTATGCTGTATGGGCTTATTTTTGATATGAGTGTCACCACCAATACACAGCGCATTGGCTGGTTTATTGTTGGTATAGTCACTTTAGTGGTTATGGCCATTGCGGGTAAACAGTTTTACAACGGCGCATGGCAGTCATTTAAAAACCACACCGCCAATATGGATACACTGATTGCGTTGGGCACAGGTACCGCGTGGTTGTATTCTATGGTGGTAGTAATTGCGCCAAGCGTATTACCCGAGGTGGCCAGGCATGTTTATTTTGAAGCCTCGGCGATGATCATCGGTTTAATTAGCTTGGGCCTTGCCTTTGAAGTAAAAGCCCGTGGCCGCACATCTGAGGCGATAAAACGCTTAATCGGTTTACAACCAAAAACCGCTCGGGTAGTGCGTGATAACAAAGAGCAAGACATAGCTATTAGTGAGGTATTAAAAGACGATAATGTACGCGTACGCCCCGGTGAAAAAATCCCCGTGGATGGTGAAGTCATTGAAGGTAGCAGCTCAGTGGATGAGTCAATGCTCACAGGTGAGCCAATGCCAGTCAACAAAAGTGAGGGCGATACTGTTGTTGCAGGCAGTATTAATAAAAGTGGCACGTTGCTATTTAAAGCCACCCATATTGGTAGCGAAACCACACTTGCCAATATTATTAATATGGTTAAACGTGCACAAAATTCTAAACCCTCCATAGGGCGTTTAGCCGATGTAATATCCGGCGTATTTGTTCCTACCGTAATTATTATTGCGGTGCTCGCGGGCCTTGCTTGGCTTAATTTTGGCCCCGAGCCGAGCATTGCTTATGCGGTAGTGGCTGTGACTACGGTGCTTATCATTGCCTGTCCGTGTGCGCTGGGTTTAGCAACCCCTATGTCAATTATGGTTGGGATAGGTAAAGCCGCTGAATCGGGAATACTTATCCGTAATGGAGAAGCGCTGCAAACCACCTCTAAAATAACCACCATGATTTTAGATAAAACCGGCACGATCACCGAAGGTAACCCCACCGTTACCGATATCATTAATTTTAATGACAGCGATAAAGTACACGTCCTTAAGCTTGCTGCTAGTCTTGAAAGCGGCTCTGAGCATCCTTTAGCGCAAGCTATTGTAAGTTATGCTGAAAATGAAGATATCACAGTTGAAAAAATCAGCGATTTTAACGCCGTCACGGGGCAAGGTGTTACAAGCACATTTGATGGACAAACTTTATTGTTTGGCAATGAAGCGCTTATGAGCCAACATAATATCAGTATTGCAGAGGCAAAAGAGCAAGCTGAGCAATTAGCCAGCGCCGCTAAAACGCCAATGTATTTTGCCATTGATACCCAACTACAAGCCATTATAGCGGTAGCCGATCCGATAAAAGACGATTCAGCAGAGGCCATTAAACGTCTACAAAACAAAGGTATCCATGTTGTTATGCTGACCGGCGATAACCAAGCTACCGCCAAAGCCGTCGCTAACAAAGTCGGTATTAAGGACTTTATTGCCCAAGTAATGCCTGATGACAAAGCCAGTGAAGTAACTAAACGCCAAGCTAAAGGTGAAATAGTCGGTATGACGGGTGATGGTATAAACGATGCGCCGGCACTGGCACAGGCCGATGTTGGGTTTGCTATTGGCACTGGCACCGATGTGGCGATTGAGAGCGCTGATATCACCTTAATGCGTGGTTCATTACAGAGTCTTGGCGATGCCATTGCAGTTAGTAGCGCCACTATAGTCAATATCAAGCAAAATTTATTTGGTGCATTTATTTACAATGTGGCAGGTATTCCAATTGCTGCGGGGCTGTTATATCCATTCTTTGGTATATTACTCAATCCGGTCGTTGCAGGTGCTGCTATGGCGCTGTCATCACTAACTGTGGTCACAAACGCCAATCGCCTGCGCTTTTTTAAACCCAGTAAATCGTAATTTTATAAATAGGAGTAGCATTATGTTGATGATCAATATACTCGGCGCGTTGTTAATTGCGGTTATTATTTACTGGTTTTGGCTATACAAACCTAAGCAAGTGCAAAGTAATAACAACAAAATAACGATAGTGGTTAATAACGGGGTTTATTCCCCTGCCCATATTAAAGTGGCTGCTGGTAAAAAAGTAACGCTGACGTTTAATCGACAAGACAGTGCCCCATGCGCCGAAACAGTGGTGTTTCCTTCACTCGATATCAGTAAAACGCTCGCTATGGGTGAGAATAACACTGTTGAGCTGCCAGCACTTAAAGTGGGTGAATATGCTTTTCATTGCCAAATGCAAATGTATAAAGGCACGTTATTGGTATCTTGAGGTATAACAAAACTCAAAGAGACCTTGCTTCATGAAGGAATGCAAAGGGTCAAATGCACAGGTCTTGCATCTTGCCAAGACCAAATACCAATCTCACGTTTAACACCCTCCCCGTCATCACGCCCTGAAAATAAGTAGTTGATGAGTAATATCGCGCAAGGCTGGATTTTGTTCCCGACAAATCCTAAGTACAGCCATTTAGGCAATGCGCGATAAAGCGTGACTTCGCCATAGGTCAAAAGCGCAGCTATGAACGAGAGACCATGGATAGTCAAACTGGAGAGCGTACATGGATGTGAAAGTTGGCGAAAAAACGGCGCTTACATTCACATCAATTATGCTTTGAAGGAAATAGCGTGATTCCCGTCGCTGGTTAAGCCCAAAGGCAGCAGCGCCCCCCGATTTTGCTGTCGTGCCAGCGCGACAAAACCTTGAATAAGGTTTGTTTAAACAGTTAGCGAGTTTGAAAGCGACAAGTTAGCAAGCAATGACCAAAAGTTACACGCGCCAGCAAGCTTAGCGCCTACGGTGGTGAACTTATCACTGGTGTTAAATCCTTCGTGGCTAAAGCCATCACCTACTTCCAATATTTAACCTCTGTGTAGCGAAGCCCCTCTGTGCTCTCGGTGGTGATATTCACTTTCTCGCCCTAAAGGGCGACCTACAATTTAAACGCCCCCATTGGTTTTATCGTTGCACTTTAGCCAACCAAACCTCGCGCGCCAGCAAGCTTGGCGCCTACGCAGGTTAACTTATCACTGCTGTTAAACCCTTCGTGGCTAAAGCCATCTCCTACATCCACTATTTAACCTCTGTGCAGCGCGAAGCGCCTCTGTGCTTTCGGTGGTGATATTCACTTTTTGCCCTAAAGGGCGACCTACTGTTTAAACTGGTAATCTTTTATATAACGATAATCAAATTCAGTGTCGTCTAACACTTGGCAGTGGTCGTTAAAATCATCGCTGAGCATGCCATAGATATCAATTTTTACTGATTGTTCTTCAATATTTTTAGCAAAGCTGGTGAGTAACTGCCTGCCTTTTTTAGCGTCCATATAACAACCAAATTCATAAATACTGTAAAGCCTTGCAAAGGTATCGCCGCCCTCTTCTGCTTGCGTGATAAGTGCGTCACCTGTTTTACTATCGAGTATTTTTCCTAGTATAAATTGAGCGCGCGGGTTGCTTTTTTGCTCTGCTAAATAACGCAGTATTAATTGCGCTTGATAGCTATCTTGCGGGTAATTACCTAAGTAGCGCCCTTGAACATCAAACTGCCTACCTGAATAGTAAGCAAAAGCATAAGTAAGTGCTTTATGCTGGCTTATTGCAGCGAGCGCTTCATCACTGGTATCAATGTGCTTATCGCGAAACTCGGCTGCACGCGCTGCTTGCTGATTTTTTTCATTTTCCATGTACTGTACCTCTTGAAAAATGAGCACCGCAATGGCAACAATATAACCAACCACAAAAGTCAGCACTAGCAACAAAGGTAGAACAACAAACCACCTGTTTTTTAACTTTTTTTGTTGTAGATAATCAGGGCACGCAAAATAAGCATCAAATGCTTTATAGTCATGCATTGAGATGTTGATACGTGATAGATAGGCAGCGCTCCAGGCGCCGAGTACATAAACGCCAATCAAAATAACGGACAGCACATTGCCGCCGACCACTATTTGAAAATCCCATGCGAGTAAAACAATACACGCATGAGACACAAAACCTATTACAGAGAATAATCGTTCATAGCCACGACCATGAAACCTAACAGCTAAACCTATTAACGCGCCGCTGAGCCATAGCATAACAGCGCCTGCTGCTGGCTTTAATTCATAAATAAATACCCACAGCACTAAAATGGGTATACACCAAAAGACTGTGCCTAATGCGGCTGCCAATGCATTTTGTTTTGTTATTTTTTCGATTACATTGTTTTGAAAGTTGCTCTGAGCTGACACGGTAAATCCCTATACGATTGTAAAAATTGTTAATATATTCTATTTCTAACTTCAATACATCCCCAGTACAACGCAAAGTATAAGTAGCAACTTGCTGAACCCCTCTATACTCCCTCCTATCTCATTTTTTCTGTTACTAATCGCACTTTAGTAAATGTTAATAACAATTAAACTATTAACACGCTACTCTATTTACATCGTGTTTAAAAAATTGGAGTCATCATGAAGACGTCTTTTTACACCAGTTTAGCTATTGCTATGGTCAGTTTATCTACCTTGCAGGCGTGTGCGCAGCAAGCGGAACAAGAAATCCCTGTCGCTAAAAGCGCTGATAAGTATCAGCTTGAATTAGTTGCTCAAGGGGTAAATATTCCTTGGGGAATGGCGTGGCTTAACGGGAAAGATTTATTAGTAACAGACCGCGCTGGTGAGCTTAGGCTAATTCGTAATGGCAAACTGCTAGAACAAAAAATTGCAGGGCTGCCTAACATGCATGCGGAAGGTCAAGGCGGCTTATTAGATATCGAGCTTGATCCTAACTTTAAAGATAATGGCTGGATCTACTTTTCTTACTCAGGTTATGAAGGCGATGAAGAAGGCTACAATACATCCATTATGCGTGCGCGCTTAAAAGATATGGTACTAGTCGACTCGCAGCTGCTGTTCGACGGCACGCCAAACACCACAACCAGCAAACATTACGGCTCGCGTATTGAATTTGATAAAGACGGTTACTTGTACTTTTCGATTGGTGATCGCGGCGCGCGTGATGTTCACCCACAAAGCTTAGAGTATGATGCAGGAAAAATTCACCGTATTAATAGCGATGGCTCAATCCCTGAATCAAACCCATTTGTAAACCAGCCAAATGCACGTAAGAGCATTTACTCTTACGGCCATAGAAACCCGCAAGGCATGGCTATGCATCCAGAAACGGGGGCAATTTGGAGTCATGAACACGGTCCTCGCGGTGGTGATGAAATCAATATTATTAAAGCGGGTGCTAACTACGGCTGGCCAGAAGTAACTCATGGCATCAATTACATTGGTACCAAAATTACTGATGAAACAAGCCGCGAAGGTATGCAACAACCCGATTGGGTGTGGGTGCCGTCTATCGCCCCTTCTGGGATGGAGTTTGTTACAAGCAGCAAATACCCGCAGTGGCAAGGTCATGTGCTTGTTGGCGCTATGAAGTTTGCACACTTAGTATTGGTTGAACTTGATGGTAATAAAGTAACGGGTCACAGCAAGCTATTTGAAGGTGCTGGCCGCGTGCGCAGTATTGCAACCCACCCTAATGGCGATTTATATCTGGGTATTGATGGTATGGGAATTTACCGTATCGTGCCTAATAGTAAAATCTAACGATTAATACACGCAATGTGATGAAGCCCTCTAATTGAGGGCTTTTTGCATTTTTAGATGGTTTGGATGTATTACTGCGGCCCTGTACCGCCGTCAACTTGACTGCCTAAGCTATTGGCATTGTCTAAACTGTATGGGTATAACTGAATATCGTTAAAGATGTTAGCGCCATTGTCGCGATACTGATCAGTTGCTGATACGCCAGTATACACATTTCCTGACGCGCTAAAGTAGCCTGAGCCTTGGTTCCAATGTGGTTTTGCACTGTTTTCAAAGTAATTGTTTTCAACTAATACTTCAGCGCCATTACCTGCGCTAATTGCAAAATAAGTAATATTTTTCCAATAGTTATTAAACATGTGTACACGTGAATTATAACCATCTACTTTAGGGTTGCGCCCTGCTGCAGTGTCCCAAAAGTTATGATGCGCTGTGACTTGTGAGTTTTTGAATAAATGAGTGTACCAATGTTGGTTAGCACACACTTGCGTATTATAACCATAAAAGCGGTTCCAGCTTAAAGTGACATTTTGGCTATTGCCAATATCAATATAACCGTCACTAATTTTATTAAACGCCATATGATCAATCCAGATGTGGCTACTGTCATCAACAGAAATAGCATCCCCCGCTTCAACTAATGCAGGGTTAATATCTTCAAGTAAAATATTACGTATGATGATATTTCGATCATTACTGATCACTAAGCTTGCGCCGATAATTTTTGAGTTTTTCCCCAATCCTTCAAGGGTTTTATTTGAGCGAACACGAAGACGAGAGTCATTACGTGTAACGTTAACCGTGTTGTTGGAGCTGCTACCTAATTCACTACAACTTTGGTTACCAACCGGTAAGCGATACCAGGTTTTACCGTAATCGCCCCATGTGCCACAATCGAGTGGACATGCTGCAACAGTTCGGTTTGCCGTATGGCAGTTAATCGTTGTATTGTCAGGAACTTGAATAACCGCTGTTGATGTTGAGTTTAATGCGGCTGTTAAAGCACTGCAGCTAGTAACAATCGTCGGTGATACATTACCGCCACCTGTGGTGGTCGCCAGACCATCGCTGCCTGGTTGTGCTGCAAAACCAATTAAACCAGCTGTTGTTTGGCCGCCACCACTACTGCTACCACAACTACCTGAAACAGGGTTAATATACCAGCGCTGTGAACTGCCACCCGCATCATCATTTTGATACACATTGGCACCGTTTTGCGAACCCGCCACAGTTAATGACTTTTGCGTAAGTTTATTAACAATATTAAAGCCTCCCGATGAAGACAACTTCAGCTGCCAACGTTGATTGTCACCTTGCCAATCGTCATACACCACAATATTAGCACCATTAGACTGTGACGAGTTGAGTACATCAAGTACTTGGTTATTATGTTGCGAACGAATAGTCCAGTAACCATCACTGCCTTTAGTAAAAGCAAACTTCTGGTTTGTCCCCCCCCAATATTGATAGCTAATTACATCCGGTGCGCCACTAGTATCAGACGTATTTACATCTAATGCCAAGCTAGAGCCACGGTTAATTACAGAGTAAACCTCACCTGAGGTGGGCATAGTTGTACAATTTTCTGCCAATGTAGCAAAGCTACAAGTAGATAACAGAAGTAAAAACAAAGTCTTTTTCCGTTGTATCAGTGTTGTCATAACGCTCATTCTTTTGCTCCAATTTATGCCATTCCTTGAATGGTGTTGTGTAAAATGCAAATCCTGCACTTAGGTACAAACAGTTAATAATTATCGTTTGCGCACTTATATTAGGATCATTTATATTACAAATAAAGCTAATTGTTAAATAAAAGTAAACTACAGTCATTATCGACGTGAGATTTTTAAAGCTTAAGAGCTAAATTAGTATTGAAATTCGCTAATTTTAGGGTGTAAATTAATATATCAGCGACTTATACCGTTTTATTATTGTGTAATAGTATGACAAGTCTTTAGCGAGGTACGACTACATTAGAAACAAATCAAAAAGTCGTTTTTTTACAATTCTTTTTATTTATCCGTCAATAAACTAGCTAATAGTTATTTATCGATTTGGAACTATTATGAAAAGAGCGAATTACGTTAATATCGAACCCGAGTTAATGACCTACTTGATTGATCAAGAAGCACTGATCAAACAGAAAGTCGAGGCTACCTTTGGAGTGACAATTTGGGAGCTGCTAAAACTAAGAGCGTCACAGTTAAACCAATGCGCGTATTGTTTAGCCATGCATAGCAAACAAGCACTGGAGTATGGCGAGAGCATTAACCGCATTATTGCCCTCAATGCGTGGCAAGACACGCCACTTTATAACGATAAAGAACGTGCTGCATTAGCGCTTTGCGAGAAGTTGACTTTGTCACAGAACATTGATGATGACTTTTACCAAACACTTTCAGCATTATTTGATCAACCAAGTTTAGTTACCCTCACCGTAGCAATTAATGCTATAAATAGCTGGAATCGTATGGTGAAAATGTTTAAACCGACAGTCGAGTTTAATGAACGATAAACTATTTACAGCCCAACGGGCGATATCGCTGATTATGTACAAGCAGTTTGGTTTGCAAGCGCCCAATCTTCAGGGGAGAGTTGGCTCCCCTGCGATGGCGCAAAAGGCGTTATATTTTTGCTATCTGGGCGTCTTAATTTAGCTGGAAAACCATTAAATTCCCCTATTTCATGCAAACCATATCAACACAGTCAGCAAAAATAACGTTTACTGCTGACTCCGTTTTTTGTGGGATCCGGTTTAAACCCACTGGACTTGCCCATTTACAAAAGGTAAATCATTCGCTTGTGGCGCCTGCAACCTTAACAGGTTTAGCACAGGCGCTTGACCAATATGCTAACTTAGATTCGTTTATTGATTTGTTGTCGGCGCACCTCAATGCACCAAAAATACACCATTAGGCTATTGAGCACACACAAAAACTGATCCATAAAATAATCAATCTTACCCCACTAAGTACTGCTTACGAGCACACTCCTAAAGGTAAGCGGCAATTAGAGTGCTACGTTAAAAACACCTGTGGCATCACTGCCAAACACCTAGCACGTATTTACAGAGTCAGGCAAGCCAGACAACTTATAAAAGCAAACCCACAGCTAAGCTTGGCACAACTCGCCCTTGAGTGCGGGTTTTCCGATCAATCTCACCTAAACAATGAGTTCAACGCTATTTTACAAATACCCCCTGCCAAATATAAAAAGTTAATCCATCAATAGCTGCTGTTCTATTGCTGCACTATAAACTAAAAAGCCTGCATATTTGCAGGCTTTTCGCTGACTAGCTAACTTTACTCTCGCAAGCTCGCTAACTCTTTACAACACAATAATGCTCGTAACTAGGTAAGCTACAAACGTTAAGCCACCCGCGAATAATGCATACGGCATTTGTGTTTTAACGTGAGTAAGCAAGTCACAGCCGGAGGCAATAGCTGACACCGCACTGGTATCTGATATTGGCGAGCAATGGTCGCCAAATACGCCGCCACCTAAAATTGCCGCAATCACTAATGACGGCGGTAAACCAAGCGCTTGAATTAATGGCACACCAATCGGGATAAGTATTGCAAATGTACCCCATGAGGTGCCTGTTGTGAAAGAGATCACCGCACCGGTTACAAACAACACTGGTACGACTAAGTAAATAGGTAAGTAATCACCCACTAAACCCGCAACAAAAGTGCCAGTACCTAAATCTTTTAAACTGGCGCCGAGAGTCAATGATAGTAATACAATCGCGACTAACGGTAATAACTCACCCATGCCTTTAAAGCCAATATCAACCAGTTTATGGTGAGTAAATTGACGAGAGCTTACCATTAATAAGTAGGCGACAACGCAAGCTAAAATAGTTGCATACAATACCGACTTAGAGCCACTGCCGCTGGCAATATCACCATTACCTGACCAATACATAAAGCCGACCATGCTACCTATTAAAGTAAGTAAAGGAACCAGCATATAACGTGCTTTAGTGCCTGTTACTTCTTCTTGCAGCTCTGTTTTTTGGTGCTCTAATTGCTCTTCAGCCTTTTTAAGCGGGCCGTGTACTTTATCAAACGAGATAGTGTAAAACACAATGAGTAAGGTGATGATGGCGTAAAAGTTATAGCCTATGCTGCCCCATAACACCGAGACTGCCGACTCTGACAGTTCATAATTACCAAGCAAGCCAAGTATGTATGCCCCCCAACCATTAAGTAAAATCAAAATACACACAGGAGCACTGGTACTATCAATAATGTACGCTAAGCGAGCACGGCTCATTTTAAATTTATCGAATAAACCCCGCGATAAAATACCCGCAGTCAGTACACTTAAGTTAGATTCTATAAACACCGCAATGCCTGAAAACATGGTTAAATAACCTACTTGGCGTTTGCTCTTTGCCACACCTTTGTTCATCAACACATTTACTGTTGCAGCCACACCGCCCGATTCGCGTATGTAAGCAAGTAATGCACCGATTAAGATACTAAAAATTAGGATACGACTATTACCTGGCGAACTTGCTACGCTCACCACGCGCTCTATGGTATTTATAAATGTATTAAAAAGTGTATTACCGTTACCTTGCAAGGCCAGCAAAAACTCTGAAGAAGCAACAGCGACAAGTAGCGCCATAATGACTTCTTTGCGCCAAAATACGATCAAAATCGCAATTAGTGGCGGTAAAATTGAATACCAAGACATACTGTAACCTTTTTTGTGGTGAGTCTATGACTCACTCTAATTATTATCAGGCCTTTGTTATAAAGGCTGGAACAAACTCATTAGCTTAATCTGTTCGTCAATAAACACAACTTAAATCGATTAGCGATAAGCTGAACACTGCCATTTAGATCAATGCTTATTTAATATTGCTTCATAAATTAGCGAAACAATTGAGCCATATTTACCGGTTTCAAACTTTCTCCCCATAAATTCATAATCTGTTTCATTCCCTTCAATCGGGGTATGGCGAGCATTGGTAAGCAAAATTATCGCCAAGTCATAAGCGGGATCAATCACAGTAACCGTGCCCGTCCAGCCAGTGTGACCATACGCTTGTGGGCTCGCGTACGGGCCAAAATGCCATTGTAAAGCACCGTTACCGGCACGACGCCAACCTAAACCATAACTTTCATCGCTGGCTTGCGGGGCAATGAATTGCTCTAATACTTGCGGGGTAAATATTTGCTTATCACCATAGCCACCGCGATTCAGCAATAACTGCGCAAGCACAGCTAAGTCTTGACCTGTACTAAAAAGTCCTGCGTGACCTGCGACCCCACCTAAGGAATAAAATGCTTTTTCGTCATGTACTTGTCCTTGTAAAACGTCGGTACGAACATTATCAAAGCTGATCCGTCCGTCACGAGTGTTTCCCATTAACTCAGTGGCAGCTATTTGGTTTTTTATAAAGCCCTTTTGCAATGGATTATAAACGGTGTGGGTTAAACCAAGCGGTTGATAAATTTGCCCTTCAACATAATTATCCAGCGACTGCCCGGAAAGTCGCTCCACTAATACACCGAGTAACATGTAATCAATATCTGAATATAAATGTTTAACGCTACGACCCGCAACAAATGGCACGCCTGTCAGTAATAAGTTTTTAGTACGTAAGCTATTTTGTGAAAAGAATCGCTCACCAAACTTATTATCTTTACGATGAAAATCAACTACCGCTGGATAACCTGCACTGTGGGTCAGTAAATCTTTGACTAACCGCTGCTCACGGCCCGCCCCACGAAACTCAGGTAAGTAATAAAATAGCGGTTTTTCTACATCAACTTTACCTTCACTGGCTAATTTCATTAACGCTAAATTTGTGGCAAACATTTTTGAATTAGAGGCAATATCAAATAATGTATCGCTTTTCATCTGCTGTGGCTGCTCTAATAATGAGCCATCAGCAAGGTATTTTTTAGCATCTCCATAGTGGCTTAATTTAATTAACTTACCATCTTTGATCACTGCCAGTACGGCACCGGGAAATCCTGCCGCGACTTCTTCGTTGATCAATTTATCCACGTTATTAAACTGCACTGACTTTACGGGCTTAGTTACTAAAGTTGGGTAAGAAAAACGTAATGTTAAATTAGCCCCTTCAGGCTGCACATTTTCAACCTTGAACGTATTTGTGCCGTTGTGAGTCCGTTTAGATAAGCTGTATTTGTAGCTATTATTTGCCATAAGTGGCTGAGCAATATTTATTTTTTCACCATTGATAAAAATATCCGCGCTCGTTGCGGTGTTATTTTCAATGATAATTTCGCCTCGGCCTTTATAAGCTTTAAATGTACCACGGTCATTAACCAGTGCCCGAGAACTTGGATTAGGATTTGGTACCTGCAGCACAACCTGCGCATTTGCTAAAGGCTTAATAATCGGTTCTGGGGCAAGTTGCTGTTGTTGATATTGCAACATTAACTTAGCTGCTTTTTTCGGAAAGTACTTCTCCATCAAAGCAAACAATACCGCAGCGCTGCGCGCATCTGCATTACCGCTTACATGCCAAGGTAAAAAGTGCATTTGAAAGGCACTTAATGTATCAAGGGTTTGTGGATCAAGTTGATTAGTCACGTGTACATCATAACCATAACCACGTAACGCTTTTTGCATTAAACTAATGGATGGTTTAACTAAACTAAATTGCTGCCAATATTTATCAACCGTGTCACTGTCATACCATGCACCAATACCAGCTTGGTACAATTGATACCATGGAAAGCGCGGACCTGGATCGTTTTTTCGTGTAGGCGCTATATCGGAGTGGCCTACAACTTGAGTTGGGCCAATATCAGGATTACGGGCTAAAATACCTTTACTGAGCTCGATCAATAACGCTATTTGTTTAGCGTCAAAATCGGGGAAAATACACAGTTTTGAGGCGTCATTTTCCATTTGCTCATCAGATTTAACTTCAGGATAGTGACAGCTTGGTACGTTAACAATTTCGATACCAATTGATTGATCATTTAAATCTTCGCGGCCTTGCCAAAAGCTTGTCCCGGCATGCCACGCCCTATCATGTTCATCAACTAGTTGAATTACTTTTAATTCATCCTCAGGGTAGCTAGGATCATTTAACTCTGGTAATAAATAATGAGCACTTAAACCACCTTCATCGACTAAAGCACGCATCGATTTTTCATAATCAATAGCGGTGTAATGCATGACTAAAAACTTAACACGATGACTGTAATTGGCAGATTGTGTAAACTCGTAAGGTGTTGAAGCGCAACTAGTCAAAAGTGCGGCAGTTGTAACTAAACAAAGTTTTTTAAACCAAGATAAAAACGTCATAGCCTTCTCATTGCTGATCAAAGTAAATAAGCGCAATTCCAAAACCACGATTAGCGGTATGTGCTTTTAGTAAACAATACATTAAATAAACCCAGTTCTCATATTGTTATTATAGTTTGGACAACTCGATTTGAGTTGTATAAACCAAACCCTATCACAGTAAAATGATTTGTAAATAATTTATTTCAACAAGAACATTAAATAAAGATATTTTATCCCACCATAAAACAGTGCCCAAGCGACTAGCAAATAAATCTGTTAGTTCGTACTATTGGTGTTGTAAAATTAGATAATTAAAACTATATTATTCCAATTATTCTTAAACAATATTCCAAAACTTAATTGCGGCTATTGGGAATAATTTATTTTTTGTACGCCAAGGAACAAGAGTAAAAACAAAGATGGTTACATTTGAACCTAGAATAAGTACAAATTTATTTCGATTAATGCTATAAATACGCCAAATATAAAAATAAGCGGGTAGTATGTCTACATTTGTAAAAATTAAAGCCTTACGTCAGTCCCTATCGAGCAGCGAAGCTAAGCTAGCCGACTTCACATTGAACTCAGCTAATGCTATTCGTAATCTTTCGTCTGTAGAGCTGGCTAAAGTTGTCGGCGTGAGCCAGTCAAGCGTTGTAAAATTTTCGCAAAAACTGGGCTACAAAGGCTTTCCAGCATTTAAGCTGGCTGTCATTGATGCACTCAATGATGAAACATCAGAACCAAAACTGCATGGTAAAATCACCTTAAGTGATTCACTAGAGCAAATAGCAGAAAAGCTACTCAGTAGTAAACTTGCTGTGCTTACTGAAACAAAAAACCTCAATGAAGCGCTAGCCATTGAACAAGCTGTTAGCTTGTTAAAATCAGCTAAACGAATTTTAATTTGTGGCTTAGGGGGCTCAGCTCTGGTGGCTAAAGACTTCTCCTATAAGTTGCAAAAGTTAGGCATGCCTGCCATAGCTGAACCTGATGGTCATGCGCAGCTCGCCTATGTATCAACCTTTGCAAAAGGCGACTTAGTTATTGCGATCAGTGAATCGGGTGTCACCAGAGAAATTGCTGAAGTGGTAAAGCAGGCTAAGAAGAACGACAGTTACGTGATCTCTGTCACTAAATTTGGTAGTAATCCTGTTGCTGATCAAGCCAATGTTAGGCTTTACTCTGTGGCAGAAGAAGAGTCAGTCCGTTTATCATCGATACTTGCCCGTACTGCGCAAGACTTTGTTATTGATATTCTATTTATCGCTTTAACGCAATCGAGTCGTCAAGGTCGTAAATTACTAGAGCATTCAAATGACGTTGTTGGTGAATTTAGAAATCACTAACCAACGACATCCTAAAGAATTAAGGCCACTATTGTGGCCTTTCTTATTATAAAAACCACTTTAACAACAGCCGTGCAATAAATAACCTATCTCTCGTTTGCTAATTTATAAATTATTTATTTATTCCATGCCAACCAAAATTTTTTAGTTCATAAACAATAATTATTATTGTAACTCCAACAGTATTGTTCCAACTCAATAAAAAATCCCCCTTCTTTAGAATGAAAAACACAAAAACATGTCATTTCAATATATTAAATATGATTAACTGCGCTAAAAATCGCGAAAACACTCCCCCAGCCTTACGCTTATATTGACAAAAAATATAACGAAACCAGTTTTTATATATTTTATTTATAAATTCAACGCAAATAAGGAAGAACTTATTCTTGACCATTAATAGCAACGCATGTTTAATGGAATAGCAACAATTGATCAAAGTTTATAACTCTGTTTGGGGAATCAACAAAGTTCAGAGCTATAAGTTAATTATAATAAGGACGGGGAAAACAATGAAAAAACAGGTACCAACCTTCACTATAAGCTCGTTAGCGCAGGCCACACATCGCGCTCTGCGAGTGCCAAAAACTGCAATAACCACCGCTATAATAGCAGCCTCGCTAGCAAGTGCTCCTGCATTCGCGAATTTAAACGGTAGCATTAAAGGTAAGGTAAAAACCGAGCAAGCAAACCAACCACTAGCGGGTATTACCATTACTGCACGTAGTAACGTCATGCCAAAAGCGCGTACGGTGGTAACCCGTGAAGATGGCAGTTATGATCTCCCGCAACTAAAACCAGGCACTTATGAGCTGACCTTTGAAGACAGCAGCGGCGTTACACAAACAATAACTGTTGATGTACTGCTAGAGCAAACCTCAAGTGCTAATGTTGTTCTTGGCGGTAAAAAAGATAATGTTGAAGTAATTACAGTGACAGGCAGTAAATTATTTCGACAAGGTAAATCAGCACTCACAAACTCATTAGGTGAAGAGGGAATTAATAATGTCCCTGTAGGTCAAGATTACCGAGACCTTTTAAAGCTTGTCCCTGGTATAGAACTTTCGGCAAATTCAACGTTGGGCCCATCAGCTGGTGGATCAGGTGTTGATAACTCATATGGCTTTGATGGTGTTAATGTGTCATTGCCGATGTATGGAAACTTAGCTTCAGAGCCATCAACACACGATGTTGCCTTTGTTACTATGGACAGAGGTGGTGCAAAAGCGGTTGGCTTTAATCGTTCTGGTGGCTTTTCAATTGACACAGTATCAAAATCTGGTACGGATGAGTTTCACGGTAATATAGAATACAAAATACAACCAAAAACCTTTGTTGCAACGCCAGTAGGTGCAGAGAGCTTTGAACTTGATAAAAATTGGTTAACCGCAAGTTTAAGCGGTCCACTGATTGAAGATACATTATATTTTTATACCTCTTATTACCGTCCTGAAGCGACCAAAGCAAACAAAAACACAGCCTATGGCGAAGTAAAAGATTATGAGAGTATCCGCGAAGAATACTTTGGTAAATTAACCTGGGCACCAACTGATGATATTTTGATAAATATCTCACAACGTACCTCAGATAAAGAAGTTAAAGGTGATTCGATTGATGCTTACGAGATGGACACTGTATCTGTCGGTAGTAAAGCTGATCAGGATATCTTTACTTTAGATGGTTCATGGATTTTAGGATCAGCAACCACACTTTCGTTCCAATATAGTAAGTTTGAATTAGAAACAGCCTCACAACCTGATACACCATTGAGTGTAATCCCTTCTTTATCAAGCCAACTTGGTATTGATGACTTAGCTCAAATGGGTTATTTCTCTGTCCCAAGCTTAAGAAGTTATGACCCAGATGAAGGATTTAGCGAAGCACAAATCGCCGCATATAATGCTGGCGCAAATGCATTAATTAATACCTATGGCTATCTTGAAGACGCAGTGATGAAAGGCGGTGGCGGTGTTGGTGCATACGCAACTTATGATAATCAAAACTTCTACAGAGATTCTTTTGAAATAAACTTAGAGCATGAATTTGATTGGGCCGATACTTATCATATACTCCATTTTGGTGCTAAATGGGAAGAAGGCGAAGAACAACTAACGCGCCTATCTAATGGTTGGGGACGTATTTCTTATTTAGGTGGTTTAGTCGATGCAGATGCAGACACCGAAGGTTTTGACCCCGCTGATGCCGTTTACCGAGCCCATGTACAACAGATGAGTTTAGCAACAGAAGGCGGCAATACTGTTTCAGGGATAAACTCTAAAACTCGCAGTTTAAACTTTGAAATAAACGACACGATTGAACATGGAGACTGGACTTATAACTTAGGTCTATTAATAAGCCAAGACACTTGGTATGGTCAAGGCTTAAAAGCTAAATCAGGTACTATTTCCGGTTATGAAGTTGCCCCCGGTCACAAGTACCAAATGTACCAAACCGACTGGAAAGATATGCTACAACCTCGTTTAGGTGCAACATGGACTTATTCTGATGAGGATTCCGTATTTGCAAACTTTGCGATTTATAATCCTGAAGCAAGTTCATTATCTCGCGCAGCATCATGGGATCGAAACACTCGTGCCGAAATTGAGTTATTACTCGATGAAGCCGGTAATATTTTATCCTCTTCACCTAGAAAAGGTTCATCTGGTAAAGTATTCCAAGATGATATGAAACCACGTCGTATTAACGAATTTACTATCGGAACCACTAAGTATGTTGGTTCTGACTTAGTATTACGTGCCCATGTTCGTCACCGTAAAGGCATGCACTTTTGGGAGGATATGCCAAACAATGCGCGCCTAACTGATTACTCAGGTGTTGATGCCGAAGGTGTACCACAACACATTGCAGATAAAGGCTTATATGTAGCTAACTTAGCTGATATTCGTGACGAAATTGGTGGTTCGTCTTATGTAATTGCAGAGGTTGATGGCGGCGAAACCAAATACTGGGAAGCGAGTATTGAAGCCGAATACTTGGGTGAGAATAGCTACGTAAACGCTTCATATGTATGGAGTCACTACTATGGCAACTTTGACCAAGATAACACCACAACAAGCAATGATGCGAATAACTTTATTGGTTCATCTTACTATGGTGATGGCCGTGGTCGTTATTCATGGGATAACCGTTATGGCACACTCTCAGGTGATAAACCTCACCTGTTAAAAGTATACGGTTACTATACTCTTCCTTGGGAAGCTAACTTAGGGGCGTACTTCGTATTCCAATCAGGTAAAGCATGGGAAGCATGGGATGGAACAACATATGGCTACCCTACAAGCCATATTAGCCGCTATGCAGAGTCTGCTGGTAGTCGTCGCACTGCTAGCCATTGGCAACTTGACTTAAACTATACGCAAAACTTTAAGTTCTCTGGTGATATGGAACTACAATTTCGTGCTGATCTCTTCAACGTATTTAATCGTCAAACAGGTTATAACAAAAACCCGTATGTACTTGAAGAGAAATTTGGTGAATCGCGTAGCTACTACAATCCACGTAGCTTGCAGTTATCAGTTAACTTTAAGTTTTAATCTTATGGATTAAAGTAAGCGCTCAATGGGCGCTTATTTCCCCATCCATGGTAAGGCCACAATTGTGGCCTTTTTTATTCCAAAAATACGCGTATTACTGCATAAATCGCTGTTCGTCGCTAATTTCACATTGTGCTATTTCTATTGGTTGATTACTTCTATCAACCAGCCAACATTCGTCATAAATAGAGCAATAGCACAGCTCGATTGCAACCTGTTCATCCATTTTAAGAATTTCTGTTAAATAAGCCTTATCTTTTATGGAAACCGCACTAAAATTCGCTTGACTTGGTAGAATACGTGTACCGATATGTGATTGAACTAAGTTCGTTGCAGCTATAAAATCAGACCATTTCTTAATGGGCTTCTCATTATAGGTTACTTTGGCATATTTAATAATTGCCGGACCTGTGCCGTTATTCATTATACCGTAACTAAATAGCCCATCCTTAGGTGAAAAACTCCTATACAACTCAACTCTCGGCCAAACCGAAGCCCTTGCATAAGAGCGATCAATCATCGTTGAGTAAATACCTATTATTGTTGTAACAACGCTTATCAATAACGCTGAAAAAGCAACTATCATTTCCGGCTTTTTATACCAAATGTCTTTTTTCATTATTATTCCTTTAAATTTTATTTATAGAACATACAGTTGAACTTTTCTAAGCGCAATAAAAAAACGCAGCCTAAGCTGCGTTTTAAAGGTTTATAAATGAAAATAGTCTTATTGATATAACAAATATGCTGCGCGTTGCTGTTTAAAGCGAGCTAGATCTTGTTGCCAGCTTTGTTTGATTTGCAGCTCTGTTTGGCCGGCTTCGATAGCTAAACGCAGCTTATCAGTGCCTGCAAGTTTATCCATAAAGCCTGCACGTTCAAAGAACGTTTGCTCGTTTTGCGTAAAAGTTTTGTAGGCTGTAATAAATAAACTTAAATCTAGTCCTTTGATTGTACTGTCGCGTAAATCAAGACCTTGCACCTCTATCCCTTTAAATTTAGGGTTCATTGATGCTCCCTCAATAGCGCGCGGAGTAAAACTAAACTCCCCTAACGCAATCGGTGAATAACCTATCACTTGAAATGGAAAGTCTGTACCACGGCCAATTGTAATTGGTGTTGCTTCAAAAAAGCATAATGATGGATACAACGCAATTGACTGATCATTTGGTAAATTAGGGCTTGGCTGAACAGGTAAACTATACGTCATATCGCGGCGATAATGCGCCACAGGAACAACCGTCAAGTTTAGTGACGAAGCTTTATTTATCCACCCTTCACCTTTGATCATTTTTGCCAGCTCACCCACTGTCATACCATGTAATACAGGAATTTCATGCATGCCAACGAAAGACTGAAATTTTAAATCTAAAACTGGCCCATCAACATAAGCAATATTCGGGTTTGGCCTATCAAGTACAATAAAATCAATGTTATTCTCAGCAGCAGCTTCCATCATGTAATGCATTGAGCTGATATAAGTGTAAAAACGCACACCAACATCTTGAATATCAAAAATAATCACGTCTAATTCGCTTAATACAGTGGTATCTGGCTTTTTATTACTGCCGTAAATAGACACCACATCAATACCGGTCTTTGTATCCACCGTACTTTTTACATGCGCGCCGGCATCGTGGTCGCCACGAAAACCATGTTCAGGGGCAAATATTTTAGTAACATTCACGCCTTTATCACGCAGTAAGTCGACTATATGGGTGTCATTAACTTGTGAAGTTTGATTAACGACTAAGCCAACTCGTTTGCCCTCAAGTTGTGGTAGGTACTGCTGATATTGTAAAGCGCCAACACTTAAATTTACTTGCGGTGTATCAGTTAAGATTGCATCGTCAGTGCTGTTGTGGGCGCATGCGCTAAAAATTAGGCATTGTAATATAACCAATAATCTAATTAACATTTATAGTTCCACCGCTTTTCGTAAAAAACCATCCGCTTGGGTTAACATTTGCTCAGCTTGGGCGGCATCTTTGCCTGTTAAGATGATTAAAATAGCCAATTTAGCACTTTGTTTTGCTTGGGCAAGCGCATCGACTCCTTGCTGATGAGTGCAATCGGTTGCTTGCATTACGATGCGGATCGCACGAGCATGCAGCTTTTCATTGCTGGCATTCACATCAACCATCAAGTTTTTATATACTTTACCGGTGCGGATCATACTGGCTGTGCTGAGCATATTTAATACTAACTTTTGTGCAGTACCCGATTTCATACGTGTTGAACCAGTTACCGCTTCAGCGCCAACTACCGGGCAAATGCCAATATCAGGTAGTTTCATTACCGCGGAGTTAGGATTACAGGTTACTCCAACGGTGATACATCCTATTGATTTTGCATACTCAATGGCTGCTCGCACATAAGGTGTACGGCCACTAGCGGCAATCCCTACCACGACATCTTTAGCCTGTAGATTAACGGCTTTAAGATCTTCTACGCCTAATTTTAAGCTATCTTCGGCACCTTCAACTGCTTTTTTAAAAGCCGTTTCGCCACCCGCAATTATTCCCATTACTTGTTGATCGCTGACACTGTAAGTTGGCGCGCATTCCACAGCATCTAAAATACCTAAGCGACCACTGGTGCCGGCACCAATATAAATTAAACGACCGCCTTGCTTAAATGCCGTTACAATATGATCGACCGCTTTGGCTATCTCTGGGATCACTAACTTTACAGCAGCGGCAACTTTTTGATCTTCCAAATTTATTTTGGTTAAAATTTCGCGACTATCGAGTAAATCTATATCCAACGTATCTAAGTTTTGTCCTTCTGACACAATCCCGTTCAGCTCTTCTAAAAGTGCACGCTGCTGATTAAAATTAGACTCAGGGCTCATTGTGTAATCCTTGTGTATTCAATTTGTTTAATGCGGTCGCTGGCTAAAATCACCGCACCGGCTAACGAATCCCCTTGACGGGGAGATAAATTCAGTTGTGTATTTTCATTTAATAATGCAATGGTTACGTCCGCTAAACCGCCAATAATTATGACTGGTAACTGGCTCTGACCACGACATTTTTCAATCAATCTCTCGACTTGTCGAACATGCTCACTAAGCACCGTATCGGCTATTATACACTGTGTTTTTAAACTAAAGATTAAAGGGCTAAAACGCGCATAATCTAACGCTTTGGCCTTCATTAACCAACTTGATATTTGTTCTCGCTCACGGCCAACCTGTTCACTCAGCTGTTGCGTTAGCAGGCTTTTAGGTTGCTCAAAGCGATCTATTTCATCTAACAAGCATTGCACAGCACTTAACCCTAGGCGCGCACCACCGCCAAAATCATCAACCGAAAAACCCCAGCCGCCAATTAATTTTGTTTCTCCATCAGCGGATAATCTTGCTGCTACAGCGCCCGTTCCTAACGCTAACATTGCAACTGGCTGACCTAGATTTGCACCATATAATGAGGTGATTGCATCACTTACAATACTCAATTGCGCAAATTTAATATCACAGTCTAGCTGTAAGCTTGCAGTTACTCGCTCAGCCAACACTTTAGACGAGCCGCCCGCAAGTCCCATTACCGCCAAAATTTGGCTATGCTTAGCGCCACTTTGTGCACATACGCTAGTGATCACTTGCTGTAAACTAGTAAGCGCCGTATTAAAATCGTTATAAACTGAGGCTGCACCAGCCTGCGCAGTAAATTCTTCAGCGCTATGTAAATTCACTAATTTCGCCAGCGTTTTGGTGCCCCCGCCATCAATAGCAAGTATATAGTCAATGTTCATGCCTATTGAGCTCCTACAGCTGACTGGCCGCGCTGGGCAAGTTGAGGTTTACCTAAACAACACACTAAAGTCGACAACGCAGTACCAATACATAACTGCCAAGTAAAGCCTAAATAGAAGCGATCTGCTGCTGGCAATAACCAATCAATGATATATGGTTGCATGAATAAAGTGATCATAAAGCCGACAATTAACGCCGCCAATACTGAGCCTTCACTGCCACGTTTAGTAAAGAGTGTTGTAAAATACACGCCCAGTAAACCACTGTACGAAAACACCATGACACTCAGCGCAAACTTAAGAAGCGGCATATCACTGTATTGCTGCCAGAAATAACAAACTATGGCCATTAATGCTAATGATAGGCTCACAACCGCCATGCCAATACGCCCAGCTTTAACAAAATGGTTATCGGCAACTTGCTTATTTTTAGCTGCTAAATAAGGTCGATATAAATCTTGTACAATGACCGACGACATCGAGCTTAAACCGGAGTTTAATGTTGAAATGGCCGCGGCAATGATACCGACGCTAACTAAACCTTTAACACCAGCAGGAGCCTCATTAAGTACGTAGTACATAAAAATAGTGATTTTTTCACCATTAAATTCTTGTACGACTTGCGCACCGTCACTGTTCATTAATGCTGGCTGCTGATAAACGATATAAAGTAATAAACCAATAAAGATAAATACCAACATCACGGGAATAACCATCACGATAGAAAGTAGTAATGCTTTACTGCCTTCTTTGTCACTCTTACACGTCAGTAGACGCTGTGTCATATCTTGATCAAGACCAAAGGCGGCAATGTTAAGTAATACAAAGCCGGTTAATACCGACGCCATATTGAACACCCCACTTGGGCCAAAATCTAAATCAAATTTGAAAATCGCCAGCTTTGAATCAGCACCGGGGGTTGGCTCATTTAAGGTTGCTAAAATAGTTGAAAAATCAGCGGGGATCAGTACCAACAAACACCAGATAACGGCAATCGCAGCACTGACATATACGACACTTTGCAGCACATCAGAATAAATCACACTGCGAATACCACCAAATACGGTATACAACAAACCCGCAAGTGCTAATAACAAAGTCGCTATAATCACACTTTCTGCGGCTATATTACCGTATAAAATCATCGCTACTGCAATCGCGGCCATATATAGACGTGCGCCACTGGCGAACACTCGGCCAAATAAATACATTAAGCCGCTGCGGCGTTTAGCTTTTGGCCCTATGCGCTTTTCAAGCAGTTCATAAACGGTGTACACTTTTTGTTGATAAAACTTAGGGATCAGAAAAATAGAAACAATAAATGCAGCTATGAATGCGCCAATGTTCGTCGCTAAATACGATAAATCACCTTGATAACCCTGATCAGGTCCACCAATAAAAGTGGCAGCAGACTGTGAAGTAGCTAATACCGAAATAGCCACCATCCAGGTCGGCATACTATTACCGCCTAAAAAGAAGTCTTTACTTGAGTTGGCGCGCTTACGGTTAAACCACCAACCACTGAGTAATAAAATTGCTCCGTAGCTTGCGAATACGAGCCAATCTAGCAAGGTGTATTGTGCACTCATTTATTATCCCAATTTCAAACCAATTAATGGAATATATTATTCCATTAAATTAATAAAAAGAAAACAATTTTATTATTTACTTTGTAAAGCCACGCGATCGCGTGGCTGTACACGTACTATTTAATCGCTGGTAACTTCCAAAGCAATTGTTTTTGTTGATATTGTGAGCTAGGCAAGCTCACTAATAATGGTTTTTTCTGTTCATCTAACCAAGCTAACAAGGTATCCATATTCTGCTCAGTCATTGCAGTACAACCGGCAGTTGGTTTATTTTCTGCGCGCCATAAATGCATAAAGATACAACTGCCTGCACCATCAACATTTTGACTATTGTGCTTAACCACTAAGCCTTTTTTGTAAAGGTTATCTTGGCTGTAAATATCACGGCGCATCCACTCAGACGAGTCTTTGACAGCAGCCTCTCCTACCACTGACTTATTAACTAGCTGGTTATAAAATGGCGAACCTTTGACATCAACACAATAGTCGTCAGCAGTCATGCCTTGGTAGGTCATATTGGTTTTTAATGAATCTAAATAACCAAACGCGGTGCCGAGTTCAAAAATACCAGCGGGAGCTTTACCATCGCCTTCTTGTTTTTGTTCGCCCGCTTGAGCTGGGTGTAAACCAATACCCCACGCAAGACCGGTGCGCCCAAGTACCACACTGTGACCTTGGCCTTGTTGTTGCCATTGTCCTGCAACACGCTCAAATCGATACAATTGTGCGGCAATGGCTTGCCAATCATCTGCAACCACCACCACTAACTGTTGGCTTTGCTGTGGGATAACTGCAGCACTTGCAGCTGCTGATGTACTTGCACTATTTGCACTATTTGCACAGCCGCTGAGGGCTGCTGTGGTGATTAATGTTATTATTATTTTTTTCATAACGGCCAAATTCCATCGTTTATCGGTTGTAATGTGTCGATACTTTTAATCCCCAAGCCAGGACCATCACTTAACGTGATCGCTGGGCCATTAAATTCCACACCGCCTTGCACCGGATCATATTGGCCAAGCGCTGGACCGTCTAAGTCTATTTTACTGATCTGCTGGGCTTTTGCAGACGCTAAATGCGCCGCACCTGCAACGGCAATACTGCCTTCTAACATGCAACCGATCATACAATCAGCTTGATACTGTGCAGTAATATTGGCAATTTCAATAGCACGACTTAAGCCACCCGTTTTCATGACTTTGATATTGATAATATCAACAGCATTTTGCTCTAATAATTGAATTACTTGCTTGGGCGAAAAGGCACTTTCGTCAGCCATGATCGGCGTATTTACCCGCTCAGTAATATACTTTAAACCTTTAAAATCATCACTTTTCACTGGCTGTTCAACAAGTTCTAATTCAACATTGTGGCTTTCTAATTGCTGTAAAGCAAACACCGTTTGTTTAGCATTCCAGCCCTGATTTACATCCAAACGAATTTGCGTTTGCTGGCCAAAACCTTGATAAATCGCCTTCACTCGTTCGATATCTTGCTGTAAATCATTGCCAATTTTTACTTTTAAAATATCAAAACCTTGCGCTACAGCCACAGCACAATCACTGAGCATTTTATCAATATTATCAACGCTAATAGTGATATCAGTTCGTAATGTTTGACTACCACCGCCGAGCAATTTATACAGCGGCGCTTGATATAATTTACCCCACAAGTCATAAACAGCCAGCTCGAGTGCGGCTTTAGCGCTGTAATTTGCCACCACACTTGATTGGATCACTTGGCAAATTTGATTGAGGTTTTCGATTTCCATACCAATTAGTTTTGGCGCTATAAATTGTTTAATAACGCTAAGGATACTTTGGTGAGTATCGCCGGTTATTACTGGCGTAGACGCCGCAGCACCATAGCCAATTTCGCCTTTATCGGTTTCAATTAACACCACTAAGTCTTCAATATAGCTCACTTCACGCAGCGCTGTTTTGAACGGCGTAACTAATGGCACTTTAAGTTTGGCAAAACGTATCGCCGTAATCTTCATTTTTAACTCCTAGCGAATACGCTTAATATTATAAGTACGGTCTAAATAGCTCTGAGTTTGCGATAAACGCAGTGGCAATAAAGGCGTTACCGATACCCCATTAAGTGAACTTGAATAAAAACTACCATCAGCCTTGTTATAACCCAACCCTTTAACATCATGGATCACATACGGTTGACCGTCTTGTTCACCTAAGTACATCATTACATGGCCTGGTATATAAATTAAATCGCCCACTTGCATGTTATTAACTACCGCTAATTTATCGCTTTCATTGCTGGTTTTATCAAAACGGTGATTTGTTCCATACTCTCCCTTCCCCTGCTGACCTGAATTACGCGGCATTAATAGACCAAATGATTTATATATTTCGCCAACAAAACCAGTGCAGTCTCGGCCATTATAGTCGTGTCCCCAACCGTAGCGTTCGCCTAAAAATTTAAACCCTTGTTTTATTAAATGCTGTTGGGTGTAAGGTAAATACCCTAAATGCACATCACTGCTGCGACTGATCAAGGCAGGCTTAATAACTAACTGACCTTGTTCCCCGCGGGTTGGCAGTTGCACAACATAATTAGCGTAGGTGTTTTGGCCATTTAATAAATGAGGGGTTTTATCTGCCGGCATTAAAGGCAGACGAACGCCCATGTCCAATTGCACTTGCGATGTAGTGGTATCATTAGGCACGTAAGCGGTATTTACTTTTGCGCCAGTTATCAATAAAAAGTCATCGTTATTTTTAAATTCACGAAGTGTGCTTTTATTCGATATCGCAATATCAGCTTTGGGCGCCCATGCTAGATAGTTATAAGCGCGCACAAGTAACCATTTCTTATCGGCACTTTCATGCAAAATAGCCACTGTATCACCGGGGAACAATCCGCTTTCTTGAAAACGATCTAAGTCATTATCTAAGCCACTATTTAATACTCGGTCCGACGTTGGAAAAGTACGCAGGACTGAGCGCTTTACCACCATGGCATAACTAACTTGATTATTATCTGTCACAGCGTCTAAATTCAAATTGGCTAGATATTTTGCAAAATGCTTATTACTTAATGCCACGCCATTAGGGTAAAAACGCGGGCTTTTTGGTACCGCACTAATACTGAGTATATATGCCTTTAACTGCTCACGAGTTAGCTGAGAGGCAAAATCGAGTGGATCGACAATATGTTCATTGTCAGCAATCAATTGTTTATTAAATGCCGCGATTTGCGCTGCACTCATCAGAGTTTTATCTGTCACTTGGCTTAACCAGTGCTGCGGGGTTAATTGAGATTGAGTGACGCCGATGACATCTGATTGCCACGTGTTATCCGCCGCAATGACGGGTGCCATGGTAATAATACTTGCTAATGAAATACTCAGGGCGATAAATGTATGTCGCATTCGTGGGTTCCCTATTATCAATTTGCTTGGTAAGTCGTGCTGTGTGCTACTTATTATTGCTTTTGCGGTATCAGTAGCTGTTTAAATGCATGCGTAAAATTAGCCTGCATTTTTAAGCCAACCACGGCTAAGTTTTTTTCACTTGCACCTGGCACACTATTTTGTGCCGCTAAGGTAAATTCGCGTCCACCTTGAATAAACGGTAAGTAAACATGAGCCAACATGACAGTTTCTGTGGTTGAGCGTGTTTCGCTTGGACCCCAACCTATTTTTTGCCAAACTCGCCATTGCCCCTGCGTTAACTCGTCTAAAATTTGTTTTGCTGGGCGAGTATCGTCTGGTGCAAGCGCTTGCGCTAAAGAGTCAGTGATCATTTGACTGAGCCCTTGCATCATACCACCCACTTTAGCGGTTTTATCCGTATTGCCGGTGCCATTAAATAGCACATCAATGTCTTGTGCTTGTAGTAAAGGCTGCTGAGTTAAGGGCTCTCGAGTGTGGCTTGCTAAACGTTTTAACCACTCAGCTTGAGCCAAAGTTGTCATGGCTTTATTACCAGTTAAACCACAGCCATCACACCGGTAGTCTAAATAAGCAGGATCATCGGTATTAACAGTAAAATAAGCGATATTGCTAGCAATAACATCACTATCAGTACTTTGCCAACGAATCGTGCTAGGAGTAAAAATCTCTGTAGCATAAGCACCTTTAAACATAATGCGAGAATCATTAAGCTTTAGCCAATTATCTGCAAATAAATTACTTAAATAATCACGCCCAGCAACATTAATAAAGTAGCTCGCTATTGCATTAGAGTTTCCATCAGCGCTGCCAAAATGCTCGTAGCTATTAATACTAGTGATCAAATCAGCAACATTGCTATCACCTATTAGCGCATCTGCACCAAGCTCTGGGTTTATTTGCCGTACTTTTGCAATTGCACCGCTAAAAGCTTGAATTTTAGATGAACTCCATGGCTCATATAAATCATTCTGGGTACCATTTGCTAAATAACGATACGCCAGGTGGTTACCTTGCTGTTGGTAATCAATTACTAACAACTTACCCTGCGATGTCGGAATATCAAAATAGTGCCAATCTGCTGCCACGCGTTGCTGCCATCCTAACTGACTGTAATTAACCTGCGCCGCCGTTTTATAGTGCGATTGCGCAACACGATTACCAACTAAATGCGCCTGCATAGGAATATTTGTTAAATCAGCCGGTAAGACAGGCGCAGCCAACATCACCTGTTGATAGAACTTCTCATGTTGCTCTTGTAACGATGCAACAGTCTCTTGCTGTGGCTGACTCTGACAGCCAAAAAGCCCAGTTACTAAGCTCACACTGAAAACATTCAGCCCCGCTTTTTTCAGTTTCATTACAATCAAAATTAAATTCCTTATGATTTTTATTTTTGGAATATTTTATTGAAAATAACATATTTTCCACAGCAAGCAAATATTTGCATCCGATTAACATCGTAAAACGTAATTGTATTAAATATAAACATTTCGACCTATTTATAAGGAAATGATAATGCGCACTTTTTTAATTCTATCTGGTAGCTTGTTTTGCTCTACCAATGTACTTGCAAACATTGAAGAAATTACCATATACGGACACCGCACGGGACTTATTGGTGAGGCTATTAGTGCATCAAGTGGCGTAATTGGCCAAGGTGAAATAGAAAACCGTCCAATGTTACGTAGCGCAGAAATGCTAGAACTGATCCCAGGTATGGCCGTCACACAGCACAGCGGCTCAGGTAAAGCTAATCAATATTTTATTCGCGGTTTTAATCTCGATCATGGTACTGACTTTGCCACCAGCATTGATGGTATGCCAATTAATATGCGCAGCCATGGGCATGGTCAAGGCTACACCGACCTTAACTTTATTATTCCTGAAACAATTTCGACTATAGATTATCAAAAAGGTGCGTATGGCGCCGCTCAAGGTGACTTTTCGACCGCTGGCAGTGCTGAATTTAATCTAGCTGATAATCCAAAACATCAACAACTTGACTTTACAATTGGCAAAGACAATTACCAACGCGTGATGGCATTAGGCTCAATTGGAATTGCTAACGGGAAAATTATTATTGCCAGTGAGTGGCAAGGTTATGATGGCCCTTGGCAAGATATCAATGAAGATGTAGATAAAAAAAATGCCCTAGTACGCTATGTAGGTAAAGCATGGGATGGCGATTTATCTGTCACGGCAATGGCTTATGACAACAGCTGGAATTCCGCAGATCAAATTCCACAACGGGCTGTAGACCAAGGTATTATCAGTGCGCTAGGTTCACTCGATACGACCGTAGGCGGCAGCTCTAGTCGCTATAGTTTATCGGCAAATTGGCAAGACCAGCACATTAAAGCCAATGCCTATGTGATCAACTACGACATGGACTTGTTTTCTAACTTCTCTTACTTTTTAAATGATCCTATTCATGGCGATCAGTTCCAACAAGTCGATAGCCGGACAATTAGTGGTGGCGCACTGAGTTATCAATTTGCTGATACTCTTGCAGATATGCTAATCCAGCATACAGCTGGTGTGGAATATCGCCGCGATGATATTGATCAAGTTGGTTTATACAATACCAAGCAGCGCCAACGCTTAAGTACTGTGCGTGAAGATGCTGTAGACGAAGCCAGCTACTCAGCCTATTGGCAATCACAAGTAAATTTAAGCCAAGCACTCGAAGCAACATTTGGCGTGCGTTATGATTACTTTGACGCAGATGTTGATAGCAATAACAGTATTAATTCAGGCAGTGCAGATGATGATTTGGTTAGCTTTAAAGCCAGCTTAAATTACCTGTTTAATGACAACCTAGCCGGTTATGCCAACTGGGGGCAGTCGTATCATTCAAATGATGCGCGTGGAGCGACCATTAAACAAGATCCTGTGACACTTGAGTCTGCTGATAAGGTTGATTTACTGGTGCAAAGCAATGGCGCAGAGCTGGGTTTACGCTACTTTGATCAACAACGGTTTAATTTATCAGCGGCATTATGGTGGCTAAGCTTAGATTCTGAATTATTATTTGTGGGTGATGCGGGTAACACTGAAGCCAGTGATGCATCAAAACGTTACGGTTTAGAGCTCAGTGCGTATTATTGGCTTAATGATGCCTTGAGTTTAGACGCCGAGGCCTCATTTACACATTCACGCTTAGATATCGATTCAAATGACGATCGAATTGAAGGCGCAGTGCCTGTGGTTGCCAGTACTGGCATTAATTGGCATATTACCCAGCAGTGGCAGTCTTCACTGCGCGTACGCCACATTGGCAAACGTATACTCAGTAGTGATGGCGATAAACGCTCAGAGCCGCTTACAGTCGTAAATGGTTTAGTAAGTTATCAACAAACGCATTGGAAAGTGAGCCTTGAGCTATTAAATATATTTGATAGTACGGATCACGATATTGACTACTTTTACACGTCACGCTTAGCTGGCGAACCTATTGAAGGCGTTGAAGATCATCACTTCCACCCGATTGAGCCGCGTACCCTGCGCCTAAACTTCAGCCTGTTATTTTAGTTTGGTTATTGTTACTAATAATTGAGCTAAACACTTTGCTGATCCGGTTTATACTTTAAGGTATGAAGCGGATCAGCAAGGCTGCATTTTAAATTAACTCACTTAGCACTACTAAATAGCCATAGTGCACTTGTATATAAGCATTAAATAATCACCAGTTAGCCTTTAAAACTCTGCCATGGTCCTGTGATCGCTAATGTTTTTGTTGGTGAATACACATTAACAAATAAGGTGTTGCCATCAGCAGAAAAACAAGCTCCCGCCAACTCGGTTTGCGCTGTTAAGCGGGCAAAATTATATACATCACCACTAGGTGTTACGCCACGTAAATGGTTATCAACCACGTCGGTATACTGATCTTCACAAACGATCAAGTGCCCGTTAGGTGCAACAGTGAGATTATCACCAAAGTTAAATAACGACTTATCTGTGCTTTCTACAAATAGTTGAACGTGTCCTGGAGCTAGATGTTCTTTATCTGTTCCTTCAAATGCTGATGGTTGATACTTCATCACTTGACCAAGCTGCTTTTGACCACCATTAGTGCAACAAAAATAAAGTTCTTTTTCACCCCAATGTATCCCTTCACCACGAGCGAAAAGTGCAGCGCCTTGTTTGTGACCGCGTATTCTTAAATCGTCTTTTGGACTTTCAGGTTGCGCCAAATCAACCCATTCAACGGCCATATTGTGTTGTAAAGGCATGACCCCTGTAACCCAATTACGAGTATCAAACTGTGGCTGTGCTTTAATCATCATAGCTTGAAGTTTACCGCCTTTACTCAACTTACCGTATTCATTAGGAATAAAACGATAAAATAAACTATCGCCTTTATCTTCTGTCAGATAAACAATACCGGTTGTTGGATCAACAGCAGCTGCTTCGTGGTTAAACCGCCCCATTGCCTTGAGAGGCTCAGGGTTTACTAGTCCTTTAGCGTTGGCTGGTATCTCAAAAATATAGCCGTGATCTTTATTAAAGCCATCCGCTTTAGTCAGAACAGTCTCTTCGCAAGTAAGCCAACTACCCCATGGGGTAATACCACCTGCACAATTGCGGATCGTGCCAGTGAGTGACAAATATTCTTGCTCTTTTTTACCGGTTTTTAAATTATAAATAATATGACTTGTGCCTCCTGGCAAAGCAACACCTTGCGCAGTAGTGTCATAAGCAAATGACGTTTTATGCGTTTGTAAGCTAACATCTGCTTTTGCTAAATCAGTTGGTTTTAATTCATGGTTTCTGACTAATGCAACCCGCTCATCATCAAGGGCAATACAGCCCATACCATCGGCTTTATCTGGCACTGTAAAGCCATCATCCATTTTATCACCCAGTTTTGATAGAACTTGATAGCTAAACCCTGCTGGTAAATCGAGTAACTTGTTAGGATCAGTCACTAACGGACCATAGGCACTTAAATGCTCACTCACGTCAAGAAATGGTACTTTGCCAAAAGTACTACGAGAAAGCCCCATAAAAGCGAGTGTACTGGCACTAATAATAAATTGTCTTCTAGAGATCATCGTAAAACTCATAATGAGATAAAATAACAGGCATATAATAAATGAAATTATCCTATAAAAACGGCCTCCATAAAAAGTTCATACAATTGTCATATCTCAAAGCAAACCTCATTGACACTTGATCTATTAAATTTCAGGCATAAAAAAACCGACTCTCGTCGGTTATCTTCTATTAACTTTAATAGTAATAGAAAGTGGTGAGCGCAGGACGTATCTTCAAAGAGTGAACCTCTGACCGATCGGTTGGTGGTTTATACTTTTAAGTATGAGGCAAATTTCAGGCATAAAAAAACCGACTCTCGTCGGTTATCTTCTATTAACTTTAATAGTAATAGAAAGTGGTGGGCGCAGGACGTATCTTCAAAGAGTGAACCTCCGACCGCTCGGTTGGTGGTATCAACTTTAAAAAGCGCGGGATAAACCCGAGCCTACAGCAAATTTCAGGCATAAAAAAACCGACGCTCGTCGGTTATCTTCTATTAACTTTAATAGTAATAGAAAGTGGTGAGCGCAGGACGTATCTTCAAAGAGTGAACCTCTGACCGATCGGTTGGTGGTTTTATACTTTTAAGTATGAGGCAAATTTCAGACATAAAAAAACCGACTCTCGTCGGTTACCTTTAAATAGAAAGTGGTGGGCGCAGGAGGATTCGAACCTCCGACCGCTCGGTTCGTAGCCGAGTACTCTATCCAGCTGAGCTATGCGCCCACATTCTATTTTGATTTTAAAGTCTTACTTTGACTGACGCATTAAGCTAATTAATAACAAAGCTTATTACGAATTTTAAAAATAAAAAAACCGACCATGTGTCGGGCTCTTTATAAATTAACACTAATAGAAAGTGGTGGGCGCAGGAGGATTCGAACCTCCGACCGCTCGGTTCGTAGCCGAGTACTCTATCCAGCTGAGCTATGCGCCCACATTCTATTTTGATTTTAATGTCTTCTCTGACATATTAGTATGCAATAACTAATATAACTCTCAGTAGTAAATAAAAAGTGGTGGGCGCAGGAGGATTCGAACCTCCGACCGCTCGGTTCGTAGCCGAGTACTCTATCCAGCTGAGCTATGCGCCCACTTTTTTATACTCTAATTCGAGTTTCTTACTAATAAGTAAATGATGGTGGGCGCAGGACGTATCTTCAAAGAGTGAACCTCCGACCGCTTGGTTTACTAAACCAATCACTTTTACTTGCTTATTTAAACTCTAAGCAGAGTGTGTAAAGGATGGTGGGCGCAGGAGGATTCGAACCTCCGACCGCTCGGTTCGTAGCCGAGTACTCTATCCAGCTGAGCTATGCGCCCATTCTTTACTTTACAAGATAACCATTTATAAAATAAATGGCGGAGAAGGAGGGATTCGAACCCTCGATAGAGCTACAAACCCTATACTCCCTTAGCAGGGGAGCGCCTTCGGCCACTCGGCCACCTCTCCGTCTTGTGGGGCGTATAATAAAGATTTCAGAAAATATGTCAAACACTTTTCTTGTTTAAAGTAACTGTATGGTTAGAGAACACCCATAACAGCCAAAAAAGAGTCAACTTTGTTTAATCGTTAATCAAATTAAGAGGTTTTAATATCAGCGGATACACCGAGAACAGGCACTAATTCGTCAGTTAATTGTTCGAGATATTGATCTTGGTAGCCTAATTGCTGAAATTCAGCAATACATGCTCGATAATAGGTTTCTCGTTGTAATTCAATACTGAGTACTTCAGAGGGTGAATCAGGTTTATTATCTTTCATATAAAATCCGTTTATATAAGTCCTTTAGATTGACGTGAGTTTAAAAAACCATGCTTTATGCTGTTTTTTCAGTCAATAGTTTAGCTAAATTTAGAAATAATGCTTGTTCATTTTGATGATTTTATATAATTAATTTTTATTTTCACATAATTCAATACGTTAAAATTAAAATTTTATTATTGCCAGTATAATTTCCATTGACGGGACCCGCTACAGACACAAAAACGCCGCTATTAAAGCGGCGTTTATAATATCAACTTAATCTAACATAGCATTAGTCAGCTTGTGGGCGCATATGCGGGAACAAGATAACATCTTTAATTGTTGATGAGTCAGTAAATAGCATCACTAAACGGTCGATACCAATCCCCTCACCTGCCGTAGGCGGAAGGCCATACTCTAGCGCGCGAATGTAATCTTCGTCGTAGTGCATTGCTTCATCATCGCCGGCGTCTTTTTCTTCCACTTGGCGAGTAAAGCGCTCAGCTTGATCTTGTGCATCATTAAGCTCAGAGAAACCATTTGCAAGCTCACGGCCACCAACAAAGAATTCAAAACGGTCAGTAACAAATGGGTTTTCATCGTTACGACGAGCAAGTGGTGATACTTCCCACGGGTAACCGGTGATGAAAGTCGGTTGAATAAGCATGTGCTCTGCTGTTTCTTCAAAGATTTCACATAAGAACTTACCTGGGCCCCAAACACAATTTTCAGGAATTTTAACGTGCACTTGCTTTGCGTACGCTTTTAATTCGTCAAAGTGATTTTCTGGATCATTGAATACTGCAGCATCAAACTCAGGATTATATTTTAAAATCGCATCCGCCATACTTAAACGGGTAAACGGTTGGCCAAAGTCATACTCTACTGAGTCAACCACTTCGCCGTTCTCGTTTTTAGTCGTATTAACAACGATTGGGCTGCCCAATACGTTAGTTGCAACAGTACGCAACATGTCTTCGGTGATGTTCATCAGGTCGATGTAATCAGCGTAGGCTTGGTAGAATTCGATCATAGTGAATTCTGGGTTGTGACGCGTTGATAACCCTTCGTTACGGAAGTTACGGTTAATTTCAAATACGCGGTCAAAACCACCTACCACTAAACGTTTTAAGTAAAGCTCTGGTGCAATACGTAAGTACATATCGATATCAAGGGCATTGTGATGAGTCACGAATGGACGCGCAGATGCACCACCAGGGATAACCTGTAGCATTGGCGTTTCAACTTCCATAAAGTCACGATCTGCTAAGAAGCGACGAATACCTTCAACTACTTGTGAACGAATACGGAACGTTTCACGGGTTGCTTCATTAGTGATCAAATCAACATAACGTTGGCGATATTTAGTTTCTTGATCAGATAAGCCATGGAATTTTTCAGGAAGTGGACGTAGTGACTTAGTCAGTAATTGATACTCTGTCATTTCTACGTATAAATCGCCTTTACCTGATTTATTAAGCGCGCCTTTAACACCAATGATATCGCCAGTGTCTAATTGACCGTATTTTTCTTTCAGATCTTTTTGGACATCTTTTGATGCATACGCTTGCACACGACCTTTCATGTCTTGAATTACAAAGAATGGTCCGCGTTTAGCTAGGATACGACCCGCGATAGACACAACATGGTTAAGCTCTACTAATTCTTCTTTACTCTTATCACCAAACTCGGCCTGTAAGTCTGCCGTGTAATGCTCACGACGGAATTGATTTGGATGACCGTTAGCAGGGCAATTGGCGCGAATAGCGTCTAATTTGCCACGACGCTCAGCGATTAACTTATTTTCGTCTTGGATTTGATCAGTCATTTTTTAGCTCTTTTTTAGCTTGGTGGTTATAGGCCAGATTTTAAGCTGGCTTCAATAAATTTATCTAAATTGCCGTCAAGTACCGATTGGGTATTACGGTTTTCAACGCCGGTACGTAAATCTTTAATGCGCGCATCATCAAGTACGTATGAACGTATTTGACTGCCCCAGCCGATGTCAGATTTGGCATCTTCTTGGGTTTGCTTTTCAGCATTTTGCTGCTGTAGCTCAAGCTCAAATAACTTCGCTTTTAACTGCTTCATCGCTTGTGCTTTATTTTTATGTTGAGAGCGTTCGTTCTGACACTGCACTACCGTATTTGTCGGTACGTGGGTAATACGTACCGCAGATTCTGTGGTATTTACGTGCTGACCACCCGCGCCTGATGCACGGTATACGTCGATACGTAAATCAGCCGGATTAATATCAATCTCAATATTATCGTCAACTTCTGGATAAACAAATGCAGAAGCAAACGAGGTATGACGACGGCCACTTGAATCAAATGGGCTTTTACGTACTAAACGATGAACCCCAGTTTCTGTACGTAACCAGCCATACGCGTATTCACCAACAAAGCGCACGGTTGCGCCTTTAATACCGGCAACATCACCGTCAGTGGCCTCTACCAGTTCAACTTTAAAGCCTTTGGCTTCACCCCAGCGTAAATACATGCGTAATAACATGTTACACCAGTCTTGAGCTTCTGTACCGCCTGAGCCTGATTGTAAATCAAGGTAAGCATCATTTGCGTCATGTGCGCCAGAGAACATGCGACGAAATTCTAAACCTTCAAGCTGTTCGTTGAGGTCTGTCAGTTCGCTTTGTGCTTCATTGAAGGTCTCTTCATCTTCTGCTTCAACTGCAAGTTCAAGCAACCCTTCAACATCGTCAGTACCAGTTACTAGATTATCGATAGTTTCAACAACCGCTTCTAATGCTGACTTTTCACGACCTAGTGCTTGTGCTCGCTCGGGCTCATTCCATACGGCTGAATCTTCAAGTTCGGCGTTAACTTCTTCTAAACGTTCTTGTTTAAGAGCGTAGTCAAAGGTACCCCCGAAGCAGTTCAGTACGTTCGCGAATTTCCTTGATTTGATTAATCACAGGATTCACTTCAAACATGTACATTACTCCAAAATGGCTGGTTTACGCGGCTAATCGCCAGGTAAAATTATGCTAATAATTATTTAAATTTCGCTTTAAATAATAAAACGCCCGATTTTAACAAAAAACCGTGCGTTTTATTAGTACTTTATGCATCGATAATAGATATTTTTTAAGCTACTTTTTGCAGCTCACGGACAATTAACTGTAATGAAAATTTACCTCTAAACTCATTGATATCGAGCTGATAGGCCAATTTCACCAAGCGCGCTTCAGTATCAGGCCACTCGCGCACATCAATACCGAAGGCAATAGCATCAACCAAACGCCCTGAACGGTGTTTTAATACCAGCTTTAAGTGCTTTTCACCAACAATGCGCTGCTGTACGAGTTCAAAAGTGTGTTCAAACACGGGTTCTGGAAATTGCTGCCCCCATGGCCCTGCTTGTTTGAGTACATTTGCAAACTCCATGCTAAAGCAGTCATCAGCAAGCTCGCCATCGGTTAAGATAATACAGCGTTTATGCTCTTCACTTAACTGCCCACTTACCGCCTGCTCAAACTCACGTTTAAACTCACTAAAGTGCTGCTCATTAATGCTCAGACCGGCCGCCATAGCATGACCACCAAATTTACTGATCAAATGTGGATGCAAGGTATTTAAGCGCTCAAGCAAGTCACGCATGTGCAAGCCTTCAATCGAGCGGCAAGAGCCCTTTATTTCACCGTTGTCGCCACCAGCAAAAATTACTGTTGGGCGGTGGTATTTCTCTTTTAAACGTCCCGCTAAAATACCGATCACACCTTGATGCCAGTCTTCTTGATATAAACAGATAGCATCAGGTGTTTGTTCATCGCTAAAAGCAAGCTTATCTAGCACGGCTTGTGCTTCAAGTTGCATGCCCTGCTCTATCTCTCGACGCTCATGGTTTAAACTATCCAGCTCAGCGGCTATGCGTCGCGCTTGATTGATATCAGTAGCAAGTAAGCAAGCTATGCCTAAACTCATATCATCTAAACGCCCAGCGGCATTTAAGCGTGGTGCAAGCGAAAAACCAAAATCACTGGCGCTTAAACGCGCTGCGTTACGATTAGCGACCTCAATCAGCGCTGTAATACCTGGGCGTGTTTTGCCGCTACGAATTCGCGCTAGACCTTGGTGAACTAAGGTGCGATTATTGGCATCCAGTGCCACCACATCAGCAACCGTACCTAGCGCTACAATATCAAGCAGATCGGCTAAGTTAGGCGGTGGTTGCTGCGCAAAATGACCAACATCACGCAATGCACTTCTAAGCGCAATCAATAAATAAAATGCAACCCCGACTCCTGCGATTGATTTTGATGGAAACTCACAATCATGGCGATTAGGGTTAACGATAGCGTCAGCATTGGGTAGTTGTTCGCCTTGCAAGTGGTGATCGGTAACCAGCACTTTAATACCCGCGGCTTTTACAATTGCGATGCCAGCAATACAGGAAATACCATTATCAACAGTGATCACTAGATCTGGTGCCATAGTGACTATTTGCTCGGCCAACGCGGGACTTAAACCATAGCCTAAGCTGAATCTGTCTGGCACTAAATAGTCTAAATGAGCAAAACCAAACATCGCTAAGCCTTGCATTAAGGTAGCGGTGCTGGTTGCGCCATCGGCATCAAAATCACCCACGATCAGCACTTTACTTTGCGCTCGCAGAGCATGTTGAAGTAAAGCGGTGGCTTTATCTATGTCTTTAAATAATTTGAAGTCATGTAAAGTGGCTGCGCTATTATTTAGCTCATCGGCATGATTAACTTGGCGGCTGGCATAAATTTGTTTAATAACAGGGTGCAAATAACTTGGCAGGTGTGAATCATCATGATGATCACGAGCAACAATTAATTTTTTCATGCAGGCGCGGTACTTTTAGATTAAGGAATAAAGACAAAAAAAGGCCTTAACGGCCTTTTTATAAAAAGCATAATACTATGACGATTTATTAGCGTCCAACGCAGCAGCTAATGCGGCCGCAGGCTGATAACCTGGGATCATCGTACCATCTTCTAAAATAATTGCTGGTGTACCGCTAATACCAAAACTTTGACCAAGCTGATAATGTTCTGCAACTGGGGCATGACAACCGGCCATTACTTTTGTATCAGCGCCCGATTTTGCTGCTGTCATTGCTTCTTGTTGATCTTTAGCACACCAAACATTCATTAGATCTGCATAGCCTGAGCCTTGTAAACCACCACGTGGAAACGCTAAATACTTAACGGTAATACCCGCATCAAGTAAATCATCAAGCTCGCGGTGTAACTTACGGCAATAACCACAGCTAATATCAGTAAACACAGTTATGCTATGTTTCTCATTTTTAGCTTTGTAAACAATCATTGAGTCTTCGTATTGCGCTAGGCCTTCTTTACGAACGCCATTAAGCGCTTGCTCGGTTAGATTGTTACGGTTATTTAAATCAATCAAGGTGCCTTGCATTAAGTATTGACCATCTGCGCTTGCATACAGCACGCCTTTATCAGTGATCAACTCTTTTAAACCGGCCACTGGGCTTGGGCTAATTTGCTTAACAGTAACACCTAGCTCTGCAAACTTAGTCACGATTGGATCGTTGGCATCAGGAATGGCTGCAACGCCATTGGCAAACGCACTTATACTGGTGCCTAATATCGCACCGGCTAATACTAACTTTTTCATAATGTTCTCTTATATCCTGATAATTCTTAACTACTCAGACCGCCGAAGTACGAAAAAATTCTCACTAAGCGCGCGGATGATGTTGTTGATGTACCAATTTTAACCGTTCATTAGCTACATGGGTATAAATTTGTGTGGTTGATAAATCACTATGCCCTAACATCATCTGTACAACCCTTAGGTCAGCACCATGATTTAGTAAGTGTGTTGCGAACGCATGGCGCAACGTATGGGGCGATAAAGGCGATTCAACTGCTGCCAAAATAGCATAGTGTTTAATACGATGCCAAAAAGTTTGTCGAGTCATACCGACTCCACGCTTTGACGGAAACACAAAATCAGTGGCATGTTTGATCATTTGCGCGCGCCCCACTTTTAAAAATTGCTCGAGCCAATACATAGCCTCTTCGCCAAGCGGCACCAAACGCTCTTTATTACCTTTACCTTTAACAAACACCACTGCTTGGCGCAAATTAATTTGTTCAATACGCAACCCAACTAACTCGCTAACCCGTAAACCCGTTGCATATAATAGCTCTAACATAGCTTTGTCGCGCAAGCCCATCGGCTCTTCAACATTAGGCGCCGCCAAAAGTGCTTCTACTTCATTTTCTGACAACGTTTTCGGCAATGATAGGCCCGCTTTAGGCTGAGCAATATTTACCATTGGCGAATCAGTAATGTGTTTTTCACGTACAAAGTATTGGTAAAAGCGCTTTAACGCGCTAATACTGCGCGCCGTACTGCGAGGCTTTAAACCTAAATCAACACGATGCGCTAAATAGCTTTCAATATCTTGGCCACTGACGGTGAGCAAATCTTGACCTTTTAAAAAGTGGCAAAATTTATCCAAGTCGCTGCGATACGCAGATAAAGTGTTATCGCTTACGTGTTGTTCTAAATAGAGGTTATCTAAAAAAGATTCAAGATAATCACTATTACCGAGTAGTTCGTCGTGATCTGTAATGGCTGAGTCTAATGACTCATGATCAGGTAACGTGGTCACAGTTATTCTCATAGTTATCAAGGTATCAATTAATAATACCTTACGGTAAACTTCAGCCTATCATATCAGGCAAATACACAGTGATAAATACGATGCAAATTGGTTTATTTTATGGTTCTACCACATGCTATACAGAAATAGCAGCAGAAAAAATTCGCGATATTATCGGTCAAGACATTGTCAGCCTACATAACATCAAAGATGAACCATTAAAAAATGCAGAAAATTACGACTTTATCATCTTTGGTATCTCCACATGGGATTTTGGCGAGTTACAAGAAGATTGGGAGTCGATTTGGGACGACATTAAAGATGTTGATCTCAATGGCAAAACCATCGCTTTATTTGGCATGGGCGATCAACAAGGTTATGGTCAATGGTTTCAAGATGCACTTGGTATGTTACATGATGAAATAAGTAGCCAACAATATACTTTATTAGGATTGTGGCCGAACGACAGCACGTATGAGTTTGAAGCCTCTAAGGCACTCACCGAAGATGGCAAACACTTCGTTGGTTTAGCCCTTGATGAAGACAGCCAATACGAACACAGTGATGAGCGTATCGCTAACTGGGTTGAACAGATCATGACTGAGTACAGCGAGACATTATAAATCTCGCTGCGTAACACTGATACCCAAACCGCCTCAAAATGCAGAGCTTACGGTTTCATAAGGGCTTAATATCAAGGTGTTGCTTTGCAACAGTGGCAATTCTATTTAAGAAACAACAACTAATTACTAAGTTTATATCCAACGGTACGCTATAAACTTTATCCAAGCTGCTTGTTTAAAATGCTATTAATAACTTACTCTGCTTCTAAACAGCTCAGTTATCCCTCAAAAATAAATCAGCGGCCTTTTAGGTCGCTGATTCATTTCCAACTCAATAGCTTACAAGCCAAATACCACTTTTTCACTTTTCAGCATACGTGCGCTTAAAAAACTAAAGGCTACACATAATACCAGTGTGATCACTGTTGATAGCAGTAACTGCGGAATAGGAATGGGATTACCTTTAATAAATTCCATTAATGCAAACTGCTGTGCTGCTATCGGCAACCACTGCACCTTATCTGTCGCAATATCATAAGTAGTTATCATGCTTAACGCCATTGGGATAAATAACACCATAGTGACGTAAGATTGCGCTTCTTTAAATGACTTAGCCATAAAAGACACAAACACTTGTAAGCTTGCCGACATCAACGCGATAGGTAGGCATATTGCGATACTAAATAACATAAACGCAGGGGTAATAGTGATGCTAAAGCCCATTTGCTGCCACGGCACCATTGCATACGAAAACTTAGAGACAACTAAAATTACCACTAAACCTAACATCGAAAACGTGGTGATAGCGCCTATTTTAGCAAGCACAATATGTAAACTATGTAATGGATGACTCAACAATAACGATAAAGAATTACGCTCTCGCTCACCCGCACTGGTATCAATTGCCAAATTCATCGCCGCGTAAAATAAAGCTAAAATAAGTGTTAATACGACAATACCCAAAATCATGCCACCTTTTGAATCTGGTGTAGCTTGATCATGTACTTCAATCGCGATTGCACGCATCAAACTCGGATCCACACCACGAGAGACTAATCTCAGGCTCGCTATTTCAGAGCTGTACAATGCTATTGCTTTTTCAACTTGGTTGATATGTTTACGCAACTTATCATCAGATTTATCTGCAATTAGCGTTACCGTAGCTGGGCGCCCTTCGCTCATTTTTTGTTGATAGTCATCACTGATTGATAAAGTAATATCTTTACGCTCATTAGCATCAGTACTGGCAAAAATATCACGACTATTAAGGTGAGCAATAAGTCCTGGTGCACTATCGCTATTTTCAATATTAATTTTTAGTGCTTCAGGCGATGCTAATTGCTGTAGCAAAACACTCATTAATAAGCACACACCAATTGGTGCACCTATCGCATAATACAGCCCCGCCATTATCGAGCGTTTATCACGGCTGGCATCCATCACTTCTTTTTTAAATAACACTGTTAATAAATTAATCATGCTGCAATCCCCTCATCACTACCAATTAAGGCGACAAATGCTTCTTCTAATGTCTCTTTACCTGCATGTTCACACAGCTCAGCCACTGAACCTTGTGCAATCACTTGACCATTGGCCATGATCACCACGTGATCACATAACGCTGCAACTTCTTGCATAACATGCGATGAAAATAACACGCAGTGCCCTTGCGCCTTTAATAACAGCAACAGCTCTCTTAATATGCGGGTACTCATTACATCAAGCCCACGGGTTGGTTCATCTAAAATAATGTTTGATGGGTTATGAACCACGGCTTGTGCTAAGGCGGTTTTCATCCGTTGGCCTTGCGAAAAGCCTTGGCAACGGCGATCGGCAATATCATTCATAGCTAATTTATTTATCACATCTATTGTCGCTTGTTTTGCATCACTGGCATTGAGACCACTGAGCTGGGCAAAAAAAGTAATGTATTCCCTTGGTGTTAATCGCTCATACAAGCCGCACGGATCAGGAAACAATCCTAGTTTTTGCTTTGCTACCATCGGCTCTTTGGCAACATCAATGCCGTCAATTTCAGCATTTCCGCTATCAGCCTTTAACAATCCAAATACGGTGCGTAAACAAGTGGTTTTACCTGCGCCATTTGGCCCTAGGAGGCCTGTTATCTTGCCGTCCTGTGCAGTAAAACTTAAACCATTTAGCGCATTAACATCGCCAATCTTCTTATTTAGGTTGGTTACTTTAATCATCACTTACTCCTTGTTAGCTGCATCAGCTGGGTGGCTATTGGCAACGGCTACGCCGTTAATATTCATAAAAAACGGTTTGTCATTTGCATCATTAATACAGGTTTTGTCAATGTCTTGCATACTTTGCTGGTCGATAAACTTGGCAATGATTTTCGGCGCACAGGTTTGTGAGCCAATGCCATGGGTGGCAGTCGGTGCAACTAAGTGGGTGGCATTTGTCATCTCAACCATCGCAAGCTCGGCCCAACTTGCAGGTGTAGCAGGATCGCGTCCACCAGAAAGAAGTAACGTTGGCGTACTGGTTTTTAGCGGCTGATAAAATGTTTCGTCAACGGCTTTTACATTCAGAATTGGGCACGCTATATCCAACCCCGCAATCATTGCTTTGCCCATATAAGTTTTACTGTACTGAGCGCGGGTTTGCGTTGTTAAGCGTGGCCAATCTTCACCACAAACGATGGCGTTATGCATACCCATTGCTAAAGATTGTGTTAAATCAACATTCGCCATCATGCCAGCCAATGGTGAATAGTCACCCCTTAGTGCTTTTTCAATAACCATTGGTACAATCGCACGTTGTGCATGGCCGTAAAGCGCAAATCGTATCGCACTGTAAAGCTTCATTTTAGTGATTGTAAAATCAATAAGGTCATTGGTGCGTGGGTGTCTAACCTGTGTTTGTACAGGCTGTTGTTCAAGCCTCGTAAGCAATGAATTAAAGTTATTTGCTAAGTTAGGGTATTGGGCTGCGCATAAAGCATCAGTTTCGCAGCGCTTGAATAATGCAGCCAGTGAACCATCAACCGCTCCGCCTATGGCAGCCAGACTTTGCTGCATTGGCACAACGCCATCTAAGGTACTCGTTAAAACAGCATTAGGAAATTGGCGCATGTATTCTTGCGCTATACGTGTGCCGTATGACACCCCATATAAATGAAAGCCTTTATAACCAAGAGCAACACGCACAGCTTCAAAATCCTTTGCCGCAACAGGCGTAGTAAAATTGCTCAAATCAATATTGAGCTTTGCTTTACATTTTTGCGTATCTTCTGCTCCCATGGCTTGAAGATCGGCAATCACATCATTAAAAGCAAACTGGGTTTTTAGGTCATCACTTTCACATTGCAATTGATGTGAATAACCCGTGCCACGCTGGTCAACCAAGACTATGTCACGAGTTTCGCGAGCAAAACGTAAGTTATGGTCAAATATTCTCGCTAAATCTATAGCCCCTTGTCCCGGGCCACCGGCAAAACCAAGTACCGCTTCATCAGGATGACTGGGCTTGATTGCAGGTATAACTGCAAAGTGGATATCAATCTCCCCTTCGCTTGGATCATCTGACAATGGTTGAGCAATACTGCCACACATCAATCGATCAGACAGCCCTTCCATATAGCATGGCGTCAGTTTTGGTTGGTTATTTTGATTATTTTCTGCGTATGACGCAGTTGATGCAACCATTAAAATTGGCATCATCACTTTAATTATCAGTCTATTAAAACAATTTGATATGCTTTTCATCACTTTTCCCTTGTTTGCATTTTACACTTAATGTGATAACTTATTACTTAGTGTATCGGTGTATTAATGTATTAATACAGTAGAGAAAGAGTAATGCTAGAATTTATTAATGTCAACCCCAATAGTGGCGATCCCATTTATAAGCAATTACATGAACAAATTGTGCGTTTAATTGTAGGTGAGCAAATAGCTGCAGGTGAAGAGCTTCCGTCCGTGAGAAAAATAGCGGATCACTTTGCTGTTAATCCTATGACAGTTTCCAGAGCGATTGGTCAATTAGTGGATCAAGGTTGGTTAGAACGACGCCGTGGCCAAGCAACCCGTGTCGCACAAAAAACAGCACAACAAACCGATCAACAAGAGAGCTTACTTTTTAAAGCTATCGATCAACTTATTCAGCAAGCCAAACAACTCGATGTGCCACAACCGACTTTAACCGAACTAATAAAAAAACGGTGGGAATTATAACAATGACACAACCACTTCTTAGCTATAAAAATGTCTCTAAACATTACAACCAACGTCTGATATTAAACAACATCAACCTTAATGTTGAGCCTGGCATGGTGATTGGTTTATTAGGTAAAAATGGTGCAGGTAAAACAACCTTATTACGTAGCGCGCTGGGTTTAGTAAAGCCTGATGAGGGTGAAGTACAAGCATTAGGTGAATTAAGTCATCAATTAAGTGCCAGCAGTAAACAAAAAATTGGTTATGTCGCCCAGCAAACGTTTGGTTATGAAGGTTTTAAAATTGCTGACGCTTTGGCATTACATCGCAGTTTTTACCCAAATTGGGATATGCAATTAGAAGCAAAATGGCTCGCGCGCTTTGAATTGAATAGCAAGGATGCGATTAATGATCTCTCAATCGGCCAGCGTCAAACTTTGGCCCTTATTATGGCCATGGCCTACAGACCCCAGCTACTTATTTTAGACGAGCCGGTGGCGAGCTTAGACCCAATTGCTAGACGCGAATTTATGAGTGATCTTTTCGATTTAGCAATAGATTCGGGCTCCGGAATTTTATTTTCATCACATATCACCTCTGACATAGAGCGCGTCGCCAGCCACATTGCACTTATAAAACAAGGCGAGTTACTGTTACTCGACGAATTAGATGTCATTCGCGACACCGTTAGAAAAGTCAGCTTTAAAGAGTCGACGATTGATCTCAGTGCATACAAGGTACTTAACAGGCAGCAAAATTGTGCCATTATTTATGGCTATACAGGTGAAACTGTTGTTGGTGCTCTAGCAATCAATACACTGTCTCTTGAACAGCTGTTTGTGGAGTTACATGGATGATGCAAGCCAGTAAATGTCCATGGTATCAAGGTGCTGTCAGTTTTTGGTTAAAAGACGTCGGCTGTGCCAGTTATTTCATCGCTGCAATTATAACGACATTACTATGCCTTATAGCTACAGGTATTGAAGATCTGATCGGACTAATGATCATGTTTTCAATTATTTGTATGTACAGCGCGATAGCTTGGCAAAGTATTCGCTTGCAAGCCACTGAATGGCAGAGTTTAGTTGTTGGTTACCGTAAACATGTGATGTTTCAAGGTAAAGTATTCATTATATTGAGTAACTTAATTTCTATCTTGAGTATCATAATTGCGGGCAATATCAATCTATTAGCAACGCTCACGATGGCCAATCTTGTTGGCATTATTATCTGGTTTTTAAATCGCTCATTCAGCCATTTATTTACCTCTGTTTGCTATTTCAGCTTCTTTATAGCTACGTTAGTGTGTGTGCTTATTGAGCAACTGCCAGTTTGGCTAATACCCGTTAACGTCGTTGCTTTTATTGCTATCGTGTTATTTCATAAAAGCTTTACATCTGCGTACAAATGGCGCCCCGATTCATTACTAAATTATCGTAATGGTCTGCAATCTGGTTGGTCGCCAGTTCCCAGTGGTTTTTTATCAAATTACGGCAGCTCAATTAATAAAGGGTTATTCCCTCTTAGCTACTTTGTTGGCTCTGGACTCTCTCAATACCTTATTTTAATTACACTTTTATGTTTTTTCGGTGTAGTGGCGAATCTATTTTATAATATCACTGAGCAGGCCATTTTTGTTTTAACGCTGAATTTATTCGCGATTGTTACATTAAGTTTATGGAGCAAAGTACAAAAGCAAAACTCATGGGAGCTGTTATTTACCCTACCAATTTACAACACTAGCTACAGCGCAAAAGTCGCACTTAGTTACAGTGTTTTAAAATTAGCAGCACTCGTAGCTTTACTGTGTTTTAGCACAGCAGCTGCGCTTACTCTTGCTAACCAAGAGTTGTTACTAGTTAATGCTTTAAGTTACTCGTTAGCCTGTGCTGCTGGTTTACTACTTAGCTTTGCGATCGGTAATATTTGCAAAAACATAAACTTACTAAGTGTAATTTTATGCTTAACGTTTGGATTAAATATGGGCCTAGCAAACTATATGTTTGACCACGGTGACAGCTTAACTCTGCTTGTATTAATGAGTCTCTATGCGACAGCTATGGCGGGAGCAAATCACTTAACCGCTAGGTACTTATAGTAATTAAGGCCAATCATTGAATTGAACTTCGTCGTTAATAAAGTTTAGCGCATGTGATTGGCGCCCAGCCCATTTAAAAGTATTTGCCCATGGTAGTTCTAGCTGCTGAAGAATAAACTCATAAACAGCATTTTAAATTATCGAAAAACAATAATTTTTTATTGTTTAAAGTTCATTTTAATGGCATCTTAGTTTTTTAACTTAAAGGAACTAAAATGAAAGCTCTCTGTTTAAACCTCTTGCTATCGATGACCCTGTTGATCCTAACGGCATGTACAACAATAGAAGTTAAGGAGTCACACTTTATTAAACCAGATCAGGGGATTGATCTAACCATACTCCAGAATATTAATAATACAGCAAATTTAAACCCTATTGAGATTACAGCGTTTGATGGCATTAAACTTCGCGGAACTCTTATAACCGTCGCAAACGCTAAAGCCACTATAGTCTACTTTGGGGGAAATCAGTTCAGAGTTGATATTGCTGCAAAACAACCCTTAGAGGCACTATTGCCACTACAAACAAATATAGTGATGTTTGATCATCGTGGCTATGGAAAAAGTGATGGCTCACCTACCGTTAGTAACCTAAAGCAAGATGCACTTAGTATATTTGATTACGTAAAACAGAATCCTCGCATTAACAACAAACCAATTATTTTGCATGGACACTCTTTAGGAAGCGTAATAGCAGGCTATGTCACAACGAAAAGAAACATTGATGGCTTAGTACTCGAAGGCAGTATTACTAATGTTCAAGAAATGACCGACACTAGAGTTCCTTGGTACGCAAAACCTTTTATCACTATTAACTACTCTGATGGCTTACTTGAGTTTGATAACCTTAAAATTGTAAAACAATATAAATCACCGCTGCTAATTATAACGGGTGAAAATGATACACAAACACCAATATCATTGGCAAAGTCTTTATTCAAACATGCTGCATCCAGTCAAAAGCAATTATATATCGCATCTGGAAAACACCATGGCGATACGCTAAATGGAACTGAATTAAAGCCTCATTATGAGGTATTATTAACTCAATTAACGTCAAGCAGCTTATAACAATGAAGAAAATAATTTGGATGAGCAATATCATTTTAACCTTACTATTACTCAGCTTATTCACTATATTGATCACCCTAAGTATGGTGTTATTCACTAGCTCAGAGCTAAATTTAGGCGTCGAAGGTAGCGCTCATATGTGGATAGGTCTTGAAGTCAATGGCTCATGGAGCAACGCAGCTAAACAATTAACAGAAAATCACTATAATGCTTTAGTTTGGCTCGGTTTAATCCAAGTCCTGCCATTTATCATAATAAATATTATTTTACTTCGTTTGTTTTCGCTTTATCGCAAGGGACTGTTTTTTAGCGCTAAAAATATTAGTTGCTTCACATGGCTCGGTGGTGTGTTACTTCTACAATTTGTGATTACTGCCATTTATCCTGCTTTGCTTGTGACCTTAATCAATACTATAACGAGCGACGAGCTTACCCGTATTATATTCATCAGCGATACCGACATTATAGGGTTACTCGCTGGGCTTATAATTTACGTAATAGCTTGGGTAATGAAACAAGCACACCAATTACAACAAGAACAAGAGCTTGTGATTTGATGCCGATAATAATAGATTTAGATGTCATGCTAGCAACACGTAAAATGAAATCAAGCGAGCTGGCTGAAGCCATTGGTATTACACCACAGAATTTATCAGTATTAAAAGCTGGCAGAGCGAAGGCTGTGCGCTTTAGTACCCTTGATGCCATATGTGAGCATCTAGAGTGTCAACCAGGCGATATACTTAGGTATATTGAAGAGGATAACAAATAAAAAACGGCCATTTTTTTAATGGCCGTTTTGCTGTTTAAATAAAATAATTTAAAACACTTATAGTGAGAATGTACGGCCTATAGACAATACAATACGCTCATCTGCAGTATCAATATCTAGGCTGGTGTTCTCGCCCGCTACCTCAATATCAAAACCCGCTAAACTTGTTTGATAAGCAAGACGATAGTGGTTATACGATTTACCATCGGTATCCCATGCAAACTTATCGCCATCGAGTGAATTTGAAATATCAAAGCTGGCACGCAGTGCGTGATTAGGTGCAAGTTCAATGGTGTGTGCAACCATAGAAATCACATGACCTGCGCCGGTACCAAAATAATCCCAGCTATACCAAAAGTTAAGCTCTGTTTGCCCTAACTCACTTGCGTAACCAAATTTAGTGTAGGCTTCAAAGTAGTTACCATCGCTTGAGTTGCTTTGCCCATGGTAACTGTAATACGCAAGGCCGTAATCAATACTGAGCGCTTCATTTAACTGCGCATAGCGACCGAAGTAAGCATCCCATTCAATATTTGTGTCGTCACCAAAGTCAACGTTTGACGCCCACGTGCCAGCATACATGCCTGACTCGCCAAATGAATAATCAAGGCTACCTTGTAACGCTGGGTCGTTTTGCGTTTGGCTCACACCATTAAAGGTATAATCTGATGCGCCGGTTACGGTTGCTGACCAATCAGCCAATACTGAGGTTGAAAAAAGTGCAAACGGTAATGCGACTGCTAATAATGTTTTTTGTGTTGTCATGTTAATTCCTTCGCTACTGTATAAGCTAATATCTAGCTAGCTGATTCAATTTTTGTGTAGTCAATTTTGTTGTCTTTCGGCGAACTATCAATGTTACTCACAGTTTTAACTTTGCTATAGGCAATATAGGCTGCACACGCAAAGAACAAACCAATCACTAACACTCCGACCCACTGGATTTGTAGAAAGTTCTGCTTAAATAATAGGGTTAATAATGAAAGAGCGACAACATTTAGCGCAATATATTTAAATTTACCTAAACGTTTAACCGTCATACCCATATTGTCGGTGTATAAACGGATCAGTGAATCAAGCGAGTTGATCACAAACACTACGCCAACAAATACCATTGCTATATTTTTGATCCCTTGTGTATCAATGCCTGCTTCGTGATACTGATAAAGCACGCCAAACCAAATTGCGATTGGGATTGAAGGGAAAATTAACATTGCCCCCAATACTTGATAGGTTTTTAATCCACCGACAAAACGTGAAGTGAATTGACCAATCATAATACTCCACGCAAACCACCAAAATAAATAAAACTCATGGTAATCATTGAGTGGCAGTACAAACTGATTGATATTGCCAAAGTAACTACCAATTAACGTTAAATTATTTGTAAAATCTGACACTTGGCCATTTTCGCCCATAAATGCGCCAAGCCACATAAAACCAATTAGTGCTATAAATAACCAGGTAGTTGAAATACTTAGAAAACGTACATATTTAATATCGGTGCTTGAATACACCGCAAAGCAAATAGCTGCGAATACAATTAAATAAAATGACGGAATAATCGACTCACCATCACCAAGACTAGGTAAATACCAAGGTAGGTTAGAGAGCAATAAGAAAGCGGTGAAGGCACAAGTACCAATAATAACTACATTATTGATTAATTTAACCCAAGGAATTTCGAAAAATTTCACTTTAGGTTCTATTACACAGAAATAAAAGCACGTAAGGAAATAGAATCCCCAGATCAGAAAGCCCCAATAACCAAACTCGATAGCTAGTGGATTGGCAAACGCGTACTCTGGGCTTGCTTTTATGTCTGCATAACCTGCAAACTCAGTGAGTGGAAACATGATCAAGCCAACATCTAAGCCTGATGTAAATAAGATGGCGATAAAGGTAAATGTTCTTACCGGTGTGACGCCAACACACTTTACATTGCCCCATTTTACTAAAATTGCAACAATTGCTAGTAGGGTGAAAATAATGCCTGCGCTAAGCCATAAGGTCATAATTCCCTCCCCAAAATAAATGAAAATACATCATTACGTCTCCGTGTTTTTAGCCTCGCATTAACGCACCACAAACAACTTATGATGCGCGCCACTGCAAGCCCCACAGCACAAAGTATGCTGCAGGTGACTTTATTAAATCTCCGAACTACGCTGCACAGTTTGCCATTGAGACTCAACAGCAACCTTTGCTTGCGATTTACTAAGTGGTGGCTTACCTAAAATTAGATCAGCCGCTTTTTCTGCCACCATAATGGTTGGCGCATTTAAATTTCCGTTAGGAACTGTTGGGAAGATTGATGAATCCACCACATGAAGTCCCTCAATGCCATGTACTTGAGTGTTTGAGTTTACGACTGCCAGTTCATCTTCACCCATTTTGCATGAACATGAAGGATGGTAAGCACTCTCAACTGCCTGACGTACAAAAGCATCTATTTGTTCATCGGTTTGAATCTCTTTACCTGGTTGGATTTCGCCATCGCGGTAATCATCAAACGCACTTTGCTCAATGATTTCACGCGTTAAACGCACACAGGCTCTAAACCCTTCAATATCATCTTGATGCTGTAAATAGTTAAATTGGATCTTAGGTGCAACCGTTGGATCAGCCGATTTAATTGTTACTGCACCGCGGCTTTTAGGCTTGTTATGCCCTACATGGACCTGAAAACCATGGCCATCAAAAGCACTTTTACCGTCATAACGAATTGCCGCAGGTAAAAAGTGATATTGAATATCAGGCCACTCAACCCCCGGTTTTGAGCGAATAAATGCACAAGATTCAAAATGATTAGTCGCCCCAAGACCGCTGCGGTTTAATAACCAACGCGCGCCAATAAGGCCCTTTGAAATAAGGCCAAGCTTGCCGTTTAAGGTAATTGGCTGCTTACACTTATACTGGAAATAAAACTCCAAGTGATCTTGCAGGTTTTGCCCAACCCCGGGTAAATGGTGCTTAACCTCGATACCCGCTGCTTTAAGTATTTCGCTGTCGCCAATACCAGAAAGTTGCAATAAATGCGGTGAACCAATCGGACCGGCACTTAAAATAACGTCTTTACTGGCCTTTGCTTTAACAATATCGCCATTAACTTTGTACTGCACACCAACGGCTTTTTTGCCTTCAAGCAACACCTTTTCAGCCAACGCACCAGTAACAATAACTAAGTTTTTACGTGACTTCACTGGGTCTAAATATTCACGACTTGCAGAGCTGCGCACACCGTCTTTAACGGTCATGTGCATTGGACCAAAACCCTCTTGCTGCGCTGCGTTATAATCGTCAGTGGCTGCATATCCGGCTTGCTGGCCCGCTTTGATAAAGGCTTTATAAAGCGGGTTCGCCATTTCGTTACCGTTGTTCACACCCAAAGGGCCGCTATCACCACGATAATCGTTTTTACCTAAATAGAATGATTCTGCTTTTTGAAAATACGGTAAACAGGATTGATAATCCCACCCTTGTGCACCATGTTGTTGCCATTCATCAAAGTCTTTAGCATGGCCACGTACATACACCATGCCATTGATAGATGATGAGCCACCTAACACTTTGCCACGCGGGCAGTGCATTTGACGATCATCTAGATGCGGTTCAGCTTCACTATGAAACTGCCACGCGTATTTATCTGAATTCATCGGAATTGATAGCGCGGTAGGCATTTTAATGAAAATGCTTTTATCGCTGCCGCCAGTCTCTAATAATAAAACGCGGTTGCGGCTATCTTCGGATAAACGATTAGCCAGTACACAGCCCGCCGACCCTGCACCCACTATGATGTAATCATACGTTAGTGCAGTCATTAAAATGGGCTCTCTATATTAGTCATACCGACATAAATCGATTTAGTTTGGGTGTAATGATCAAGTGTTTCAATGCCATTTTCACGACCGATACCTGACTGCTTATAACCGCCCACAGGCATTTCTGCTGGCGAATTGCCGTAGCTGTTGATCCAACAAATACCTGCTTGCAGCTGATGAATAACACGGTGTGCGCGCTTAATATCTTTGGTAAACACGCCTGCAGCAAGGCCTAAGTGAGTATCGTTAGCACGGTGAATTACATCATCTTCGTCATCAAACGTTAATACGCTCATTACGGGACCAAAGATTTCTTCTTTGACGATCGTCATATCATCAGTGCAATCAATAAATACCGTCGGTGCAACAAAGTAACCGTTGGGTGCAGAGGCTGGGCTAAGTGTTTTACCACCCGTTAATAACGTTGCACCTTCGCTGATGCCTTTATCGATATAGCTCATCACTAATTGTTGATGCTTTTTGGAAATTAATGCGCCAAAGTTAACGTTAGGATCGAGTGGATCGCCCGCTATAATATTTTCTTCAGTGCGTGTTTTAAGCTCATCAATAAATTGCTGATAAACATTTTTGTGTACATAAATACGGGTGCAGTTAGTGCAAATTTCACCTTGCGTATAAAAATTACCTAACATTGCAGCACTTACTGCCTGTGAAATATCGGCATCATCAAATACTAGCAGTGGTGATTTACCACCAAGTTCCATGGTGACATCTTTTAATGAACCCGCAGCACTAGCAACTACTTTTTTACCTGTGCCTACTTCGCCGGTAAACGATACTTTCTCAATGTCAGCTGATTGTGTTAACCACTGGCCGACTTCTGCTGCACCTTGCACCACGTTAAACACACCCGCTGGTACACCCGCTTCGATGAATATTTCGGCAAGCTTAATTGCGCCAAGTGGCGTTTCTTCAGAAGGTTTAAAAATAAATGCATTTCCGGCAGCCAAAGCTGGGCCGGATTTCCAACAAGCGATTTGCAGCGGGTAGTTCCACGCACCAATTCCGGCACAAATCCCTAACGGCTCTTTACGGGTATAATAAAAATCTTCGCCAACCATTTGCTGCTGGCCAACTTGGGCAGGTGCTAGCCCTGCAAAATACTCGATTACATCAGCGCCAGTTTGCACATCAACACACTCGGCTTCTTGCCATGGTTTACCGGTATCTAGCACTTCTATTTTTGCAAGTAAATCATTACGCTCGCGCAATAATGCAACCGCTTTTAGTAAGATACGACTACGTTCAATCGGACTCATAGTTGACCATGCAGCAAATCCTTGTTTAGCACTTTGAATAGCCGCATTTTGAATAAACGCATCTGCCACTTCTACATAATAAATTACGTCATCTGTTGCTGGGTTTTTAACTGCAAATGTTTCGCCACTTTGATTTTTTAAAAAGTGACCATTGATAAAGTTTTGATAAACAGGTGTTGTCACATTAAGCTCCATACTGTTTGATAAGTGAACATACAAAGTTTTTTGCTAGCTGTTCACAATGTGCAAATTGATCTTGATCAGACTTACTTAGTACCGCTCTTAACCATAAGCCATCGATCATTGCCGCACATAATTGCGCTGCAAGTTTGGCTTCATCATCACCCATCAATTGTTTAAATGAGCTGACTAAATTACTAAGAAGTCGTCGGCTATTTACGTTCTGTAAGCGATGCAACTGAACATCGTGCATCGATTGCGCCCAAAAGCTTAACCAAGTTTTAGTGGTATCGCTGCGCTGTTGTAATCTGGCAAAGTTAGCTTCTATTATCAGCATTAACCTTTGCTCAGGGGTCGTTGTTGGCGTTACTTGTTTGATCAGCTCGTGTTTTAGATTGGTTAATAAATAACGCACAGTGGCCTCTATCAAGCCCTGCTTACCACCAAAATAATGACTAATAATGCCCGACGATAATCCTGCTTTTTTACTGATACTATTAATGGTTGTTGCTTGTAAGCCAAATTCAGCAACCGAACTAATAGTAGCGTCAATTAGCTGCTGACGACGGACAGGTTCCATTCCAACTTTAGGCATATTTTTATTAATTGAACGTTCAATAAAAATAAAGGTTAAAGTAATGGAACTGATAATTCAAGGTTGACAAACTGTGAATAGGCTAAAATGAAGAGAGCTAAGTGACCCTAAGTAACTGTCCTAGCGTTGATAAATCGGCTTAGAAAAAAGTTGCGAAAAAAATCGAAAAACAGCTGCTTTTTAAGTAAATGCGAAAAAAATCAGCTATATTAGGTTGAAAATCATATCTGGTTAGTCTCAGGTATCACTTTTAAAATCACAGAATTATCTATCAAAAAAACAAACTACAGGAAACTCGATGTCTAATTTTAATGAATATAAAGTATTGCATGTTGTTGAGGGTGGCTGTGGCACATTGCTGCTAGGTTCGAGCGGGTTACCACTTAAAAGGCTAGAAGCAACACTTAATGATGAAGCACAAAATGGCTGGCAACTGGTATTTCAGGTTATCGAAAGCAAACGTTTTTTGCTATTTTGGTCACGCGAAGCTGTGATCTTAACGTTAGGCAGAAACCGTGCTTAAAGCAATGACGCTTAGTGCAATTCGCCGCTATCAAAAAAATGGCGGCGCTAAGGCACATTTTAATATTAGTTGTAATTTCAGTCCTTCCTGCTCAGAGTTTACTCATCAAGCAATTACTAAATATGGGCTAGTGAAAGGTCTGTTTATTGGCGTAAAAAGAATACGGCGTTGCAATAACCCCGACTGTGTAACCGTAAAATCCGATCCACTTCCTTGAGGCTTATTAATGCCATGACATCAGAACAACTAAATGCTCAAGAAGAGCAGCTTCGTTCAGAAGTAAATGCATTGTCCCCTGAACAGCGTAAACTATTTTACCAGCAAGAAAAGCGTCTCGTTAAAGACCCTGATACTTATGCGGTACTGAATTGGTTTTTTGCCGCAGGTTTACACCACTTTTACTTAGGTAAATTTCAACGTGGTGCGGTGAATTTAACGCTGATGCTAATTGGCATACTCACTATTTATAGCTTTGGCGTATTTTTAATCATCGTCGTTTTGTTAATTGAATTACCACAGCTTTTTAAGAGTCAACGCATCGTCCATCAATATAACAATCAAGTTATGGCTGATATTCTAAAACAACTAACCGACTCTTGATTACTTAAAGCAAATGCTAGATACTGTTTTTTTATACAGTTACGGTGTGTGTTATGAAAAAAGAATTACCCGAAAAATATTATTTAGCCCACTTTAAAGAGCTAATAACATTTATCGACACTCAATGCAGACACTTATTAGAGCAAAAACACGTCGATTTCATTAATAAAGTAAACCGACTTACTGAGCAAGGCCAGTGCATGCTGGCACGCATTTATTCTCGTAAACCTTTACTCGTAGCAATCACCACGCTTAATTATAATGAAATAGACAGCCCTGCACTGGCACTCGAAGAGCTAAAAACAGCACAGCTCATTAGTCATCCAAATTACACCGACTATCAACACGTACTCGCACATCTAACTAAACCCGTATTGCTAGCACTACTCGCGCCTTTCGATATCCAACCTAGTATTAAAAAAAGCGTCACTAAAGCACAACTGGTAGCACAGACTTGCGATTTTTTTGCTACTAAGCCGGAACATTTAACCTGCCTTTATAACCAGTTTGTTATTAATAACCGCTTTGCTGTGTATGAATACTTTGAATTTCTATACATAGGCCGCTTAAGCACTGGTGATATTAACCATCAAAATAGCTTTGTACTGCGTGATTTGGGCCTAAGAACCACACGAGAAAACCATACAGTAAGTTTAGCTCGCTTTGATACACGTGAAGAGGCGCAATCTAACTACGCGCTAAATCGTTATCGCATGGCATTTAAAAGCGCGCAAAGTGATGACGAATATCAAGCTTTAGCTATTGAGCTTATTAATCAACCGGCCGAAGGTACATTAGCAGTCAACCTTAAAAACAAGCTCCTTTTACGACTTCACCAACAACTAAAAAAATATAATATTGAGCTGTGTTTTACACTTTTAAATGCCTGTGAAAATAGCGCTGAAGCAACTGAATTACAAATACGCGAGCAATACCGCCAAGGTAATAAAGAGTGGGTAAAAATCCAGCTTGAAACCATCATCGAAGATCCGCTCACTGATGATTTACTGTATTTTGCTGATGACTTTTTAATGCGTAAATTTAACAAGCAAACTCGCTCTCGCTTAAGTGCAATGCTCGCCGATACGCAATGTGTTATTGAAATTGACGAAGTTTATCGAAACGATGTAGAGCAAGGTGTTACAGAACACTACACTCAACAAGGGTTAACTGTTTTTTATACCGAAAATACGCTTTGGCAGAGCCTTTTTGGTTTAGTTTTTTGGCGCGAGCTTTATATAGATACTCCCACCCCACCTTGCAATGAGTTTGATATGTTTCCACAATCATTGAGAACCGACTGCTTTTATCATACCCAACACCAACAAATTGAAGCACTACTAGCAAACTGGCAAACACCGGATGATTTACTAAAACACGTTTGTAAAAGTGCCGCCCGTTATTTTGAGCAAGCTAATGGGCTGTTTCGCTGGCATAGCGAGCTATTACAACCATTAGAAGTGCTGATTTTAAATAGCTCATTAGCAGCGCTAAAAAGTCACTTAAAGAATATGACCATGCGCTTTATGCAGCTTAAAGATGGTTACCCTGATTTGATGGTGCTAAATGGTAATAAACTCCATTTTGAAGAAGTAAAAGCCCCAGGTGATAAATTAAGACGTAATCAGCTAACAACGATTGATTGCCTCAAAAATAATGGATTCAATGTACACATTGCGGCCGTAAAATGGGTTAATGATCCCAATCGTATTTACAGCGTGGTCGACATTGAAACCACTGGTAGTTTAAAAGGCGGCAATCGGATCACCGAAATTGGCATAGTTAAAATGCAACACAGCAAAGTAATTGATACTTGGTCAACACTTATCAACCCGCAAATGCGCATTCCTAAGTTTATAGTGTCTTTAACCGGTATTAATGACGCAATGGTAGCAACTGCACCACGCTTTACTGAAATAGCTGAGACTTTACTTAATAAACTAAAAGGCACTATTTTTGTGGCTCACAATGTAAACTTTGATTACGGCTTTATTCGTAAAGAATGTGAAATGGCAGGTATCCACTTTAAAATGCCCAAATTATGTACTGTGGTTGAATCTCGCAAAGCGTTTCCTGGTTTAAAATCATACTCTTTAGGTAACCTCAGTGCGCATTTTGACTTAAACCTGACAAGCCATCACCGAGCACTCGCTGATGCCAGCGCAACCGCTGAGTTACTTTTGCTTATAAAAAAATTTAACTAACTTAATAACTTAAGCTTTTAGCGCAAATGACCCAAAGCCAGCTTTTGCTAAATAAAAGCAAGGTATTGATTGCAACCCTCCCATTACCTCGCTATAGAAGTCAACGCGTCTGTCTAATACTTACCGTTAGCATTAATAACCCAACTGCAATACCCAAAAAGTAATAAGGCATTCCTGCATCCCAACTCGCTTGACTGTTCACCCCTAAAAAGTCTAAATATAGTCCACCTTGCAGAGGTCCTATGTACCAAATGACTAGAAACACAACTTCAAACATTCGTTTTGACTGCGTAAATGTACCGCAAAAATAGGCCAACGAAACCATAAACGAAATAGCCACAAACAATTGCACCAGCAACAACCACTCAGCTATGACTACAAACCGCGCAATACTTCCTATACAGGCAAAGGCTAACAATCCCCAACCAGCACTGAAACTAGCCATACTTTGTAATAGCGGTGATTGCTTGCTATAAGCCATAATTTCAATAGTATTTGTTTGCCTCTCTAGCTGCCCTAACGGCGATATAACCAATACACACCACAACAATGACATAGGTAAAAAAAGACTCAGCAACAGGTTCTGATCAACAAAAACTTGGCACACATTCAAAATGACCAATCCGATGAGCCACAGATTTGTTTGCCCTTTAAGCATTAACTTAAACTCTAATCGTAATAAGCGTGTAACAGCGAATGACTTAGTTGCGCCAACAAATATTCTATCGAGTATTCCTGTGACTTTTTCAATTACGCTAACTATTCGCCATTGCTTTTTAATCTCGTTCATTGAGCCATTACTAAAACGATCAAAAAATAAAAATGCTAAGCTTAGAGCTATTGAGCTGACTATCAATAAAGGCAACATTCCTTGGAAGTGCACAGCACTTGGCTCAAACCCATGCCAAACAAATGTTTTTACAGATTCACTAGCTGTTATGCCAACATTGGTACCACCCTGCTCTGTTGGAAAACGCGCAGCAACCTCTATATCTAAACTTTCAAGCACTGCACCAATGCCTGATACTCCTTCAATACTTTGCGTTATCGAGCCAACCCACAAGAAAAAATATACCACATTACCTAACCCCCCTTTGAGCCACGTTATCGACTCAAATAAAATAGCGATTGATGCAATTGCTAATAACAAAGGTAAAACAAACACTAATTGCGGCCAAACGAGTGCCCACACATCAACCTGATAGCTTTCGCCATAATAAAGCTGTATCAATACACTACTGAGCAACATCGCCAATACAATTGAAAGTAAAATCAGTACATTTACCCCCCACTTAGCGAATAGAAAAGCCTGTTTGCTAATCGACGTTGCTGCAATAAGCTCACACGTTTTTGATTGCCTGTCTAACTCAAGTGCATTTTTAACCAAGTAAAAGCAAATAATTGGTAAGAACATAACATTTAGCATAGCTAAACATACACCAATCCACGCGCTGTTATAAATGCCGCGGTAGCCATTAATCACTAGTGTTTGGTACTGCGCATCAGGGGACGGAAAATACAATAACGTTAATACAGACATAGCCAACAAGGTCACCATATAACTTTGTTGTCGTGTGCGTTGTTTAAAGTCAGCGACCATACATTGCCAAATCTGTTTCATTAACCGATCCTCGCTGCGCTGCGAGGTGCTGGTTGCTCGCTAGTAAAATACAAGTAAGCATCTTCGAGTGATGCCGCCCGTACCGTGGCTTTAGAATCAGGGCAATGATCCGCAACAAGGTTTAATTCAAGCTTTCCTTCTTTTCGAATGCTGTGGCTAACAATATACTCATGCTGGATCTGTTTCAGATCCGATGGTTCAATCGTTAATGTCCAACATTTTTCAGCCACTTTTTGCTGTAATACATTCGCTGTTACTGATTGAATAAGTGTGCCACCGCGCATAATGGCAATGCGGTCCGCAATCGATTCAACATCTGACACAATATGCGTGGAGAATATAATGCAACGATCCGCCGCAAGCTCAGTCAATAACTGCCTAAAGTTGGCTCGTTCATGCGGATCAAGACCAACCGTCGGCTCGTCAATGATCAATAATTTAGGATCATTTAATAACGCCTGCGCAATTCCAATGCGTTGTTTCATGCCTCCAGAGTAACCTTTTAGCGGCTGATGTGCGGCGTGGGTTAAATTAAGCTTATTCAGCAAATCATCAATAACACTATTGGCATGTGCATTTTCAAGCCCTTTAAGCCCTGCCATATATTGCAAAAATTCAAACCCCGACAGTTGTTCATACACGCCAAAATATTGAGGTAAATAGCCCAGCTCTTTGCGTAACAATTGTGGTGATTTAACAATATCTTGGCCTTGCCATAAAATAACACCTTGTGTTGGCTTAATAATGGTAGCCAGAATTCTCATCAAACTAGATTTTCCAGCTCCATTAGGGCCTAACAAGGCTAAAATCCCAGGTTCAACTTGCAAAGATAATGTATTAATTGCGCATTTTGCATCTTTGCTTTTATTATATTGATGACGTAATGATTGAATATCTAATAGCATGAGTGTCTATTCCTAATTAAGTTACACTCATTCAGCAAATATTAAGCCATGTAAATAACAATTAATAATCAACAACTTAAGTTTTAAACTTTTTAAATAAACAATATTGAATAACAACTCTTACCAAATAATGGCGAAAAACATCAACGTGATAAGTTAACGTGTAGTCATTTTTCTCACCCGCTGATGCATTTAACTTATTCAGTCTAACCGCAGTAAAAACTAAAACAAACTTTGATACTGCTCTATTAGATAATCTGTGTAAGCAATATCGCCACGATAACGCGATAAATGCGTGGTATCACGGTACATTTGCGGGGTTATTTGCGGTATATTTTGATGGTTTTTCATTTTAGTACCAGTGGCTTGCTCTATTTGCGCTATTACTTCTGCTAAACGTTTTTCAGCCTCTGGTGTTGTTTTTATCCACTTACTGTTTTTTGGCAGCATGATCACTTCAACGTTCTCAGATACACGTTGAAAGTTTTTTACAATATTAATAAAATGCGTAACCAATAATGGTTGAAAATGAAGCTGCTCTATATCTGCACTGCGAATACGACTAAGGCGATCGTTTTTCATTTCGTTATCAGTTTGCGTAACGTGGTAATAGTCGTTAAATATAGCTAACGTTTCTGCTGTTCGCTCTTGTGGGATTGTACCGCCCCCTTGCCATTCATAGCTCCATTCTGCGCCCTTATAATTAGGATATTCTTCTACAAATTTTTCACCGAGTAAACGTCCTAAGCGGCGACGCTGCGCAATAGTTTCATCATCATCTTTAAACGTTTGATGCGATTTAGGTGGAAACATCTCTCGACCCAAAAAACTGGTGATCATTTCAGCTGAAATATTGCCGCGCAAATATTTTATATTGAATAATCGTACGCCACGAGTAAGATCATTTTTTGCAATTACCATTAACTCCTGATCATTAGCGAGTAAAGTTAAAAATGAGTCTAAAACTGGGGTCGCTCTGCTCCAGCGCGTTTGCGTGGTTTGAAAAGGATTAAACTCAATCATGGTTAGCTTTATTTTGCGATCTTCTTTGACAAATTCATCCGCAATACGTCGTGATAAAAAATCTTGAAAGTACGGGTTTAGCCCACCAAAGCCAAAGTTAAATGATTTAACTTGCTTACCCCGCTGCGCTAAATCAGCATCAAATTTTCGTGGCGAAAATCCGGCACGCGTCATTGATGAGCCAAAAAACATCACAACATCGTTTGGTTCTTTCACTATTTGTGGCAAAGCTGCACGTGACTCAGTAACCCTTGCTATTGCGCCTTGAGTATTTGCTCCCATCCCATGCAAAATAAGATGAATACCGACAAGTGCGAAAGCCATGCATAAGCCAATAACAAGAATCGACTTTCCATATAATTTTTGTGATGTCATTGCTACTCTACCTTGATGATTAGAATTGGAAATAGATAAACTCATTGCTTGGCTCCCCGATAAATAAACATACCCCTTGCCCTAACATCATTAACAGCCAAAATAACCAGGGTTTATTTTCCAGCTTGTCAGCGCCCTTTATTACGTAAAAATCCATAATATGTACAAGTAATACCCACACACTGGTCATTACAAAAATAGTCATTGCGTTGCTTCCAGCTGCTATTGTTGAATTAAATACATGTAAATTAGTAATAATATCTATGGCAGAAGTTAAGTCGTTGGCTGCAAAAAACACCCAACCTATAAGGACTAAATAAAACGTGATGGCCCACTTAATAAAAGTTACAAACAGTGCATTGGATTGATTAAAACGTGCAAATATTTTCAGCCCTGCTAAATAGTGCGTAGCAGTGATAATAGCGCCATGAAATGCGCCCCAAGCAACAAAAGTCCACGCTGCGCCATGCCATAAACCACCCAGTAACATAGTTAAAAACACATTACGGGTGCGGTTATTATTTCTGTTCCCGCCTAATGAAATATATAAATAATCTCGTAACCAAGTCGAGAGTGAAATATGCCAACGACGCCAAAAATCAACCGGAGAAAGTGCGAAGTAAGGCACTCTAAAATTAAGTGGAATACTAAAACCGAGTATCAGCGCAATACCAATTGCCATATCGGTATAACCCGAAAAGTCACCGTATATCTGCCCTGCAAATGCCAATACGCCAGTCCAAAGCTCCAGTGTGCTTATGGGGCCTTTTGCCTCAAAAGTATGTTGTGCAGGGATAGCCAATATATCTGCACCAGTTTTTTTAATCAGCCCCACAGTGATCAGCAAAAAACCATGTTTTACAGCAGTGTACTTAGGCAAGGCGATGGCGTGCATTTGTGGCAAAATATGACTTGCACGAAGAATTGGGCCTGCAACCAGTTGTGGGAAAAACGATAAAGCAGCAACAAATTCAACTAAGCCTTTACGTGGTTTCATATCGCCACGGTAAACATCAATGGTGTAACTTAAACTTTGAAAAGTATAAAAAGAAATACCAACAGGCAGTACCCACCCTAATGTCTCAATGGAGGCATTGTAACCAAGCGTAGATAACAGCTCAGACACAGAATTGAGTACAAAGTCAGCATATTTAAACACCGCTAATAACCCTAAATTAAGCACCACAGATAACGTAACCCATTGCTTTTTACGTTGCTGCGTTGATGCTTTATATATAGCTTGAGCAATAAAGTAATCGGCTACCCCACTGCCCACCAGCAAGGGAATAAAACTATAATTCCACGCGCCATAAAAAACTAAGCTGCCGACTAAAATCAAATACACTTTGGGTTTTTGTTTTAAAAAAACAAAACCGTAAAACAAAATAAAAATGGCAAAAAACCAAAAGAATATGGGGGTATTAAATATCATGTTGCCCCCTTATATTTTGTTCAATAATTGTTCTTTGGTAACGAGTAAACATACTGTTTTCCTTTATTCAGAGCGAGTTTGGTTGACCCACTAAAAGTAGGGGGAAAACCAATCAATAATTAATTGAAGTAATTTAAATAAATTTGACGCAGGCTGACTTGCATTCGCTCATCAGCCAAGTTAGATCAACGCATTCAGGGGGGCGAGTGAAGTAATATGTGATTCATTGGCGTGCTCCATTAGCTATTAGTAACGCTTTAATTGACTCTGTGCGAGCACGATTAAGGGGGGTACGTCGCTGGTAACCATCAGATGCTCCTGTAGTAACCGCTAAGTTTACATCAGCGCCCCGTGATATTAATAATTGGCTCATATCGTAAAAACCAAAATATGCAGCATTTATAAGGGCCGTTTCATCACGCGGTACAATTGCATTTATATCAGCGCCGTTATCAAGTAAAAGCGTAGCCAATTCAATGTTATTATTCATCGCAGCAACTATCAGCGGGTTACCATCACCACTTGATGACTGATTTACATCCGCGCCTAAGTCAATTAATGCCTGAGTCATTATTTTGTTATTTTTTTTCACGGCAATCATTAACGCAGTGCCATCACCAATCACTGGTACATTAATATCAACCCCATCATTTCGCAGCACACGTATCGCATCAATATCATTACGCGTGACCGCATTAATTAATAAAGTGCTCTCGAATTGTGGTAACAGTGAATAATGTCGGGCATCTGCTACGGTATGTTTAATACTAATTTTGGGTGAAAATGCCTGCGTTGCTTGAATCGTTGTAGCAGCGAGCACTGCACACACCAAAGCAATTACAGCGATACTTGGCTTTTTAAATTGCTTATTTTCTAACACTGCACCAATGCGATAATTTAGCTCTTTTTTCTTACTAAAAAGCCCCATTGCCAGCACACTCCTTTGCTGCATTACCATTAATTTTGCACAATCAATCAGTGATTGCGCATATTGTTGAGTATTTTTAATTTCATTTACTGCACGTAAGTCACAGGCTATTTCGCGTTCTACATGAATTTGCTTGTTAAGCATGCGTATCACCGGGCTCCACCAAAATAGAATCGCGATGACTTCTTGAAATAAACCAAACCAGTTATCTTTACGTTTAATATGCGCGTTTTCATGAAGCACTATCGCCAGTAATTGCTCATGCTTGAGTTGCTCGGTAAGGCTTTTTGGAAGAATAATTTTAGGTTGTTTAAACCCTACAACTAAAGGAGAGGATACTTTAGTTGAAGTATAAACCTGTGTATCAATATGGGCAGATAAATGTGGCGCTTTTTCAATTGTTGAGCTTATCAAATAGCGTGTTTGAATATATGATGACAATACTGTAAATACTCGCCAAACGCTGCCTGCAAGCCAGATTAATACGGCTATACTTAGCAAAAATGAAAAATTAAATACGATTTCACTAGGCAAGTGCCAGCTGTTATTCGGCTCATTAATAATACCCGTACTAGCTGTGTTCAACACATTAGGATCTTGTTGAGAAGCAATGGTTTGCGCTGTTGTATTGATCTCTGTATTTTCGTTTTCATTCCCGGTTGTGATCAAGGTAAAAGGGATGACTGTTGCGGTAATTAACGTCGTCATCCACAACCAGCTTTTCAACTCAGCCCCCGATGGAACACATTTATTAATCAACGTAAGTCCCAATAAAAGTATAAAACCAATAACAAGGTGATGAAATGCTAACGTTGTTAATAAGGTATATTCAATCATCATTGTCCTGACGTCCTTTTCTAGGTTTGTTAATCTTTACTTTGGTCAACTTTACGCTGTAATGCTTCTAAATCATCAAGATCAATGTCAGTCTCTTGCATTAAATGCTGTGCCAATACCTTAGGTGAGCCACCAAAAAACTTATTCAGCATCGAAGTTAATGCACTTTGCCGCGCTTCTTTTTGAGTAATCTTTGGTGTGTAAATAAACGCTTTTCCTTCTTTTCTAAAGTCGGCGTAGCCTTTTTCAGCAAGGATCTTACATAACGTTTGTACTGTGGTATAAGCGGTTTTTTTTTCCTTTGATAGTTCATCTGTTATATCGCGCACAGACGCCTCACCACTTTCCCAAAGCACTTCCATAATACTTTGCTCACCATCGGTAAGCTGATTTGATTTATTTCTAGCCATCGTATTTAACCTTTTTAAAGTTCTACTAATTAATTAGTTTTAAATACTATAGCGTGCCCAACTCAATCTATCAACTAATTAATTAGTTTTTAATAATTTAGTAATTAGTACTCGTAATCCAGGCTAAAAAGTTCTTTAAAATTTGTAAATAATGGCTACATGTTCTAAACCTTAAGAGTAGCCTTTAGAGGAAGCTCCTTATGCCGTCAACAAACACAATAGATAAACACTCCGAATTTGCGCGCTGTTTAGAGTGCAATAAGGTCAGCACTTTTGCAGCATTTCATTGGCTGGCACTGGCCTTTAAAGATATGGCCAGAGCCCCTATTTTAAGCTTGATTTATGGGATTGTTTTCACTCTGATCCCGCTGGCAATTGTCTATTTCGCGGTGTTCACTGACAGCTACTTAGTTGTTTTACCAGCCAGTGTCGCATTTGCTCTGATCGGCCCGGTATTTGCGGTAGGTCTCTATGATGTTGCTTGGGAGCTAGAAAAAGGCCACACACCAACACTTAGCCATTCTCTAAAATCAATGTTCAGAAATCCGGTCGGTGAATGGGGATTTGCAATTTTACTGATGGTAATAATGATTATATGGATGCGTCTGGCAGCGATAGTTCATGCACTTTACCCCAGTCATGCTAATCCTACATTTGAAGAACTCTCCGCTTTTTTAACTTTAGGTACCATTATCGGCGGAATTTTGCTTGTTACTGTATTTGCTATTTCAGCATTTACTCCACAAATTATGATGGAAAGACGGGTCGATATAATGACCGCGGTTATGTCATCAATGAATGCCGTTAAAACCAACTTTTCAGCGATGATTGTTTGGTCTGCATGTATTTTTATACTCGTAGCCCTTGGTTTTGTCACTGGTGCTACTGGTTTTATAGTTATTATGCCACTACTTAGCTATGCCAGCTGGCACGGCTATATTGCCGTAATTAAAACCAAAAAAGCCCGCAGCTATGAATAAACTAAAATGCATAAAGGCCAGTAAAACTGGCCTTTTTCTTGGAATGAATACCTAAGTGAGCTTTATTACAGCTACTTTTTGCCTGTCAGCATTGCGCTCATAACGCCATCACGTTTGATTAAACCATGATAAAGCGCGGCACTGATGTGCATAAAAATCATTGCTAAAAACAACCAAGCTACAATGCCATGCATTTCTCGGAAAAATGCAAAGTATTTAATATCAGCGCCAAGCAAATTAGGTAACTGAAATAACCCAAAAAACTGCACTACGCGCCCGTCCGCATTTTGCATTAACCAGCCAGATAGCGGCATCAGTATCATCGCGCAATAAAGCCCAAAGTGAGTGATATGAGCTGCAAACCGCTGCAACCTAGGTAACTCAGTGGGTAAAGTAGGTGTGCAGCTGTACACTTTATTTATTAATCTCAGCACAACTAAAATGAGCGCTAAAATACCGGTAGATTTATGTAAGGTGACAGCCTCAACCTGCCAAACGGCCAAGCTTTGTACCATTGATAACCCTAAAAATAGCATCGATATTAACATCAGCGCCATCACCCAATGTAATAACCGACTGCCTGCTGAGTAGCCCTTATTTGCTGACATTATTCACCTCCGTTTGTTGCGCTAACTTTAGCACCTAACAATGTTTCTTTTGCACGACGACGATAGGACTGCGCATACGCGGCACCACGCGCACGTAAAATCGGATCGGCTGTCGCACTCATACCCTGCGGTAACACCAACGGATCAAAGTTTGCGTCGCCACAGGCTGCGTTTTCTTGGTTGTGCCAAGAAACGATTGATAATGTGCCAGCATTTATCGTCTGTCTATCTGAGGGCCACGGTATGGTTGGATTATTCTCATCATCATTAGACGCCGCTAAGGTAAAAATTAAATCAAATTTAACAGCGTTTTGATCTAAACGTGATGCCAACTCTTGTTGAAGTGCGTTGGCCGATGACTTATCGAGCATCGCAGCATTATTTGTCGCTTTGTGCGGACGCGCAACCCAACGCACAGCTTGTTTATCACCTAGCTCATTATGTAAATAAAACGCATTGATACTGTGATAACGTTCAGCGGCAAAACTATTGGCAGGCACATAGTCAGCTTTCCAATCATTAAATGCTTTACTTTCTGGATGTGCTTTAAAGAACGCTGTTATTTTTTCTGGGTCTCGTTGTTTTGTTATAGGATCCGGTGATAATGCCTGCAATTGCTGAAAAAATGCCTCAGGTGTAGCAACTGCCATTACAGGAGGCGTATTCATAGCAACACGCCATTCATCGACTGTGCCACTGTTTACTGCAAATGCTAGACTGCGCACCGGTGCTTTTAAATCTGGCGCGGTTGGATTATTACCTGCAATTGAGAAACGCCCATAAAATGGCGTACTGCCCTTTTTAAACACCTCTGCGACCGAGTAAGAAGATAGTGCCCCTGTTGATTCAAAATTACCCGTTATACACATACCCTTAGCATGCGCACGACGAAAACCGGCATGTGGTGTGTCACCTTGCTGCAAATCAACAAATTTTTGTGCTGTTACTGCATCACGATTAAATGCGCCTGCAAAATAAAGTGTCGCCGTTGCAAAAACAGCCATCGACCCTAGTAATAAGCTACCTCGATAAAGTATCGCTGGCATACCCAACCTACTGCGTTTAACTTTAGTCATCCTACTCACGACCTCTTGAAATGATTATTGATTATTAGTGCCCACATGCAAAGACCGACGAAAGAGGAAAACTATTTCAACAAATTAAAAAACTTCGCTCTAAAGTTAACTATTACCTCTGTTAGGATTTATTTTTAGACTTAAGGTTGTGCATATTTAGGAGAGATATTGCAATATTCTATATTGGATGAAGTCAATATTTATATCTATGCGCAGGACAAGTGTTGCCCAGGACCATACAAGCAAGTTAGCCTTCAACATGGCTATCAGCAAACATTGAATTTAAAAAGCACCTTGATAACCCGCTTTGCATTAACTGTTTTAAATAACCTAGCAGGTCATCCTATTAAAATGACAATGCCACACTCATTTCATAACTTTGTGGCTCTTTCCTTACGTCATAGTAGCTATCTGGCGCATAGGTAGGGTTATAATGCTGTTTATCAAACATATTTTTTACACCAATAGTCCATTGCCACGCACTTTGCTTACTAGGGCGATAACTCAAGTGAGCATCCAAAGTCCAGTAGCTACCTTTATTATCTCGTTGTGCAATTTCTGGCACTTTTACACTGGTATGATAGCTTAGGCTTTGGTTACGCCGACTAAGGTAATTAATTCCCGCATAAAATGAAAATTGCTCATCCTCCATAAACAGCAGCCAATTTAATGTATCTTTTGCCAATGACGCTTGCTCTGAATTAACTCGGGTATAATTAAATGAAGTACTAATGCGGTTAAAGTGAGACCAATCTGCATAATATTGATTATTCCACTCAACTTCATATCCAGGAACGTGTAATTGCTCACTGCTATTTTCGTAAGGCTTACCATTTACAGACTGAATAAACTCACTCAAATAACTGCTAAACCCGCGCAGAGTAATATTATTATTAGCTGAAAAATGATAAACCCACTCACCTTCAAATGTCTCTATTTGTTCAGGATTTAGATTTGGATTTCCTGATATATTATTGTCACTGCGCACTTCATATTGCTGTAAAAAAGTAGGCGCTCGAAAAGCCGTTCCCCATATCAATTTACCAGACCACTGTTCATTACCTTGATAAGTCACAGCAATCCGCGGAGAAGTTTCTGAGCTGAACTCAGGGTAGTCATCAACCCGCACACCAACCGTCAATCCTAAGCGTTGCTCAAAAAATAGTGATTCTTGTTGAAAGTAAATAGCCCGATTATGGCTTGATGGTGTTAAGTCACCATCTCGAATCACCCTTGATTCATACTCATTAACTTCTACCGCGTTTTGTTTTTTTATCGTCTCATGATATTCACCGACTTGACGTTGTTGAAAGGTCAGCCCCACAATAGCATGGTGATTTGGATTAAACGCGTAACTCCACTGACTGCGCACACCATTTGATGTGGAATCCAAGTCTGAGTCAGAATAAAAATCAATATTGCCCTGCAGATCGGTAATCGTACGTTCAAAGTAGCGCTTCACCTTGTAGGTATACAATTGATTTTCTATCGATAATTTATCAAAGCTAAGTTTATTTTGGATGTGCGCACTGAGTGTTTGATAGCGTTGAGATTTATATTGATTTGACGAATAATGAGGATACTCTGTCGTGTAATCATCATAATTTATACCAAATTGCCACTGCTCATTGCGTAAAGACACTCCCAGACTTTTAGCATCAACATTATTATCATGCGTTGATGCAAAACCGTTGCGGTCATATTGTTGAGGATAGCCTTTGCTATCTAAGAGTCGCCCTGACAAAACAAATGTTCCGCCCGCAAACTCTTTCCCCGTATTGATAGTAGCTGATTTACGATCGTAACTGCCAACCCCTGCTGAGATGAGAGTTCGTTCAGGCGCTTTTGCTTTCGTAAAAATAGAAATCAAACCTGAATATGCATCACCACCATATAACGCAGATCCAGGTCCGCGGATAACTTCTATTCGCTCAATATTATTTATTTGTATCTGTTCATCAGGAGACCAGCCTCCAATTAAACCTTCCCGCTGAGGTACGCCATCAATAGTTAACATTACTTTGCTGTTTCGACCTGATGGAATGCCTCGGATCCACACCATGTCTCGGCCATTTCGCCGCGATAGTATTTGTACGCCAGGCAACATTTTCAATATATCTGATAGCGTTCGCGCGCCCATACTTGCAATTTGAGTGGCGTTAACTGAGCTAATAATATTCGGCGCTTGGCTTATCTTTTTTACGGTTTGTGAAGGGCTCACAACTTCAATGTTAAGTAAGCTCTCAAGCGGGATCTCAAATAGGTTAGTATCTTGCTCATTACTATATGAAAAACTTGGCAAAGCTGCCAAGCACATAACTAATGAATTAAGCGGCAAATAACGAGTCAAACGTTTAGGCTTCATATCATACTTAATAAAACTAATAACCATAAAAAGGCTAGCTTAATTACCACTATATTGCCACAAGACAACACCAAGTTTTTACTCTAGCTGATTAATTTTTTTGAAATTAATAGCAAAACAACTATAAAAATAAATGCGCAGGAAGGTACACTTCTTGGCGCAGCAACTCTCGTCCTTGTTTAAGTGCATTGTTATACGAAGGTTTATTATCAGCATGAATGTAACCAAAGAAAAATTCAAAACCTTGCATATGCTGTTGATAATATAAACGCTGCATTGGGGATGCAAAGCCCTGTCCTCTAAATTGCCCAGTAATAAAAATATCACTGATTAGTAAACCGTTAAACCCTAGCTCATCGCTCGACTCAGCCATTATCATACCCAGTGGCTTGCCTCTATAAAACGCCGCGCTGCACAATCCGGCTGCAATAGCTTCGCTGATATCGTCTTTTTCGCTAATTGGTACTATTGTTGCCATTTCAGGATGCTGCATTAAAAACTGAGTATAGTCACGCTCATACCAAGGCCAATCTTTATCAAGTTCAAACGGCTGCAATGCAATATCTGCACAGAGTAATTCATCAACAGTCAGTTTAGGATCTTGTGCTGCTAACAATGAATCAACAGCGCGGCTACCGGCCAAACTTAGCAGTTGTTTGGCTGGTATTGATCCTGGTGCTGGCCATACACAAATATATCTAGGCGTACACCAGCAAAATACCTTACTAATATAGCGGACCAGCTGTGCAAGTAATGGTTCTGATAACGGATGCTCACTAAACACTTCAAACATAGTCTCGTCATCATCATTACGACAAACACTGACTATAAATAAGCTACCATCATCAGCTTCTACAACTTGCGCGTATAGATCATCATCTGGCACGCTGTCACTAATTGCCCGCCTTTGACGAAGCTCGGCAAAATGCTCTGCATTACAATCTTCATTCAGCGCAAGTAAGTCTTCACACTCTTTAGCGATTGATTTTTCAGTATCTAAACCTATAATTTTATTTAAATTATAAGTTTTTAAAACTCCCTGACCTAAGCGACGTAAACATTTTTCATCAATTTTATATAATGGATAATGACGCATAACTTCCCTTTAATGACTGTTTTTAGTTAATATGGGGACAATAAAGACGTAAATCAACTAAATGATAATTAAGTGATTAATGAGCTCTTTGTAATACACAATAACGGTTGGTCTATGCATCTAGCAGCAACATATAAAATGCCTGAAAGATTATATTTATTATCTTGCTATCGGCCTTATTCACTCCTATAGTCTGCAAATTATCACTCCTTAATTTTGAATTACTTTGTCTATTAAATCCCGCGTTCCTGTCAGTCAGTTTGGTGAATTATTAGGTTATGCGCCTGGTAATGTTGCTGTTTATTCGTCTGATTACGATACAGCTGACGAAACAATTTATCCTAACCGTAGCGCCTATCGTAGTTACCTCGATGGTATTTACATGGGCTATAAATGGCAATGTGTTGAATTTGCGCGACGCTGGATGTATCTCAATCATGGCTATATTTTTGATGATGTTGCAATGGCTTACGATATTTTTGAGCTACGCTCAGTGCGTGACATAAACAATCAAACCAGGCTGCCTTTACAAGCATTTCGTAATGGTGCAAAACACCACCCAGTGGTAGGAAGTTTACTCATTTGGGAAGAAGGCGGTGAATTTGAAGAAACTGGCCATGTTGCGGTGGTGGTTGAAGTACATCAGGATAAAATTCGTCTTGCTGAACAAAACGTGGCCCATCAGCTATGGCCGCAAGATCAACTGTGGTGTCGCGAACTCAAAGCGAAAGTCACAAAAGAAGGTGACTACTGGATTGAGTGCTCTTACAGTGACGCCACTATTTTAGGCTGGATGACACAAACTGAGTACAGCGAATTTAGTGAACCTACGCCTGAAATAAACACTGATCTGTTTGCCATAAAAGCCCAATATGCAACTGATTATGGGCAAGCCACTAAGTCATGGCTTAACATTGCCAATGACGATGAAGCAGCCTACGTAGAAATGATGCAAGGGCATAAATTGACTTCAGTTAATGCTGATCAACATCATTATTTTACAATTTCAAAAACCGCTCAACAAACTATTGAACATGCTACCAATGAATTACATGGCTTGTTTATGCATGCAACAGACTATGTACTGCAGCATCCTGAGCTATTAAAAAAGTTTAATTTACCCGATGCGGTGCTCAATAAGATTCGCCAATCATGGGATAATCGCTTAAATCAACTGATCACCAGTCGATTTGATTTTGCATTAACTCCCGCAGGCTTGAAAGTCTATGAATACAACTGCGATTCAGCATCGTGCTATATGGAAAGTGGCAAAGTACAAGGTAAATGGGCCAAACACTTTGGTGTTAAAACGGGTATTGATGCCGGCCATGATTTATTTAAAGATTTAGTAAGGGCATGGCGAAAAAGTGAAGTAAACGGCCTTGTCCATATATTGCAAGATGATGAGCCAGAAGAACATTACCATGCATTGTTTATGAAAGAAGCTATTGAAGCCGCTGGTTTTGAGTGCAAAGTAATCATTGGTTTGACTGATTTACACTGGGACGCAGCGGGTAATATTGTTGACGCTGATGGCGAAAAACTCAGTTACGTTTGGAAAACATGGTCATGGGAAACCGCTCTTGATCAAATAAGACTAGAGTGTGAGGCTGATCAATCCCAAAGCGATGATTTTGAGCCGCACTGGCAATCTGGTAAAACCCCACGTTTGGTCGATGTATTACTTCGTAAAAATGTGATGGTTTTTGAGCCGCTGTGGACATTAATACCCAGTAATAAAGCAATTTTGCCAGTAATGTGGAGTTTATTTCCAAATCATCCGTTTTTACTCAATACTGCATTTGATTTAAATGATGAACTATTGCAAACAGGCTATGTCGTTAAACCGATTGTTGGTCGATGCGGTGCAAATATTCAACTCGTTGATGAACAACAACACGTAATAGAAAAAACAACGGGTCATTTTGCCTCTCAAGAGCAAATATACCAGCAGTTATTTGCCCTTCCTAAAGTAGCTGATTACTTTGTGCAAATATGTAGTTTTACCGCAGCAGGTAAATACGCTGGTGCTGGCGTACGCGTTGATAAAAGCATGATTATAAACGGCCACAGCGATTGTATGGCACTGCGTATCAGCGATGATAGTTACTTTTAATTAAACGTGCTTTAACCTCAATTTTGAGCGCATATCAAACCCAACAAGTCGCCTGTTTACTGCTACTTGTTGGGTAAATAAAGTGACATAAACCACCAAGCAAGGACTCAGCATAAAATTAAAAGTGGCATCGCACCGTTAGCGCTAGCATTTACGCCCGCTCATCTTTTGGTGAGTCCATCACTACATGCGAAGTGATCGTTCGTACCTGTGGGATTGATCCTAAAACATCAGCATGGAATGCTTTATAAGACTTAATATCAGCGGTTTCTACTCTAAGTAAATATTCAAATGCTCCTGTGACATTATGGCACTCTTTAACTTCATCAATAAACTCAAGTGCTTGTTCAAAAGCTCGTTGTGATTTCGTAGAGTGCTCATTTAAACCCACCCCCACATACGCGACAAAACCAAGTCCAAACGCTTGATTATTAATAACTGCTCGGTAGCCTTTGATCACACCTGCTTTTTCTAACTCTTGTACACGGCGCAAGCATGCTGATGGGGATAAACCAACCAAATCAGCAAGTTCAGCGTTGGCAATTCGACCACTGCGCTTTAATTCTTGCAATATCCTGTCGTTAATTCGATCTTTTTTCATATTAAGTTGCTAAAGTAAATTTATAATAGATTAATAAGCGCAAAAATTGCGAGCCATACAAAATATAATTGCACAATCATTATCAACTGAGCAACTATAAATGAATATTGAATTGGTATCAGCATTAGCATTATTTGCACTTGTATCTTCCATCACCCCAGGTCCTAACAACCTGATGTTAATGAACTCAGGCGCTAACTTTGGTTTTAAACGTTCATTGCCACATTTACTCGGCGTAACAATTGGCTTTGTGATCATGCTCGTATTGGTTGGTTTAGGTGTCATGCAATTGTTTGACTTTTTTCCATGGAGTTACCAGCTATTAAAAGTGCTTTGCATGGCTTATTTGCTTTATCTTGCTTATAAAATTGCCAGTAATAAAACTCCTATCGGTGCTAAAAATAGCGATACTAGACCTTTTTCTTTTGTACAAGCATCTTTATTTCAATGGGTTAACCCGAAAGCCTGGACTATGGCATTAAGTGCAGTAAGTGTTTATGCCCCATCCAAAGGAATTGGCGCAGTGGTACTTGTAGGCCTTATTTTCGGTATAGTTAATTTACCCTGTGTCTGCTCATGGACGTTAGTCGGACAAAGGCTACAAGTATGGCTAAAAGATCGCAAGCGCCTACGAGCATTCAATATTTTTATGGCTGTATTGTTAGTCGCCTCGGTACTTTTTAGTATGCTGTGAGTAATAAAACAAATAAACGCCTTAACAATGGCAACTTGGTTAAGTTGCCATTGTTAACCTCAATTTCGGATAACAAATCAATTTCCAGCAGCTAACTTATAAACCCCTCGCGAACTAAAACTTTGATCTACTGCAACATGACTATGCTTGCCTCGTGCAATTATGGAGAGACTTGCAAACAGTACTGACACTTATCTATATTCATGAAAAGGGATGGCTAATGACGAATAAAGTAATAGCGAAGTTTAATATTTCTGCAACCGCAGCAAGTAATTTCCAACATGAAGCTGACGCAACGGCTAATTTTTGGAGCAATAAACCACTTAATACCTTGCCCCCTCATGATTTTATTGCTCCTTATGCACGTCATAAAACGCTGCCTACACCCGGTATAGAAAAACGTAATGCTTGGATCATTGGTGGAGGTATTGGTGGCCTAGCAGCGGCATTTTATCTTATTCGTGATGGCCATATGAGCGCTGAAAATATTACCATTTTGGAAGAAATGGATATTGAAGGCGGTTCAATGGATGGCGCGGGTAACCCTGATGACGGCTATATTATTCGTGGTGGCCGTGAAATGAACTGGAATTACGACACCTTGTGGGATCTGTTTCAAGACGTTCCCGCTGTTGAACTGCCCGAAGGCTATTCTGTGCTTGATGAGTACCGTTTAATTAATGATAACGACGCTAATTACTCACAAGCCCGTTTAATAAATAAATGCGGTGAGATACTCGATGCAAGTGACTTTGGCCTGAATAAAGCCCAGCAATGGGAGCTGATCCGTTTAATGCTCAAGCGCAAAGAAGAGCTTGACGATCTCAGCATTGAAGACTATTTCAGCAAAGGTTTTTTACAAAGCAATTTTTGGTTTTTATTTCGTACTATGTTTGCCTTTAAAAATTGTCATAGCTTGTTAGAAACTAAACTGTATTTGCATCGCTTTCTTGATTCTATTGATGGCTTTGCCGACATGTCTGTTTTACTTTTTCCTAAATATAATCAATACGATACCTTTATTAAACCGCTTGCTAATTTATTACGAGACAAAGGCGTAAATTTTCAATTTGCAAGCCGTGTAAACGATCTAGATATAACATTTACTGGTAATAAAAAAACCGTAACGGGGATCCATGCCACTGTAAAAGGTGAAGCACAGCATATTAACGTTGCTTCAGACGATTTAGTTTATGCAATAACGGGTTCAATGACAGAGCATACAGCTTATGGCGACATGCAAAATGTACCCGAACTGAACTGTGAAAAACATGATCCCGGCGAAAATAGCGGGTGGAATTTATGGAAAAACCTCGCGAAGAAATCAGCTGTTTTTGGTAAACCCGAAAAATTTTATGGCGATATTGATAAGTCTATGTGGGAGTCAGCCACACTGACTTGCAAGCCATCCCCACTTATAGATAAGCTAAAGACATTATCAGTAAACGATCCTTACTCTGGTCGCACGGTAACTGGCGGCATTATTACTTTTACAGACTCTAACTGGCTATTGAGTGTAACGTGTAACCGCCAACCTCATTTTCCAGATCAACCCGATGATACGTTAGTACTTTGGGTCTATGGTTTATTAATGGACAAACAAGGTAATCGTATCGTTAAAACAATGCCACAATGTAGCGGTGAAGAAATAATTACGGAGCTTTGCTACCATTTGGGCATTGAACAGCAGCTTGATGAAATCATTGCCAATACCAAGATACGTACAGCGCTAATGCCTTATATCACAGCTCAATTTATGACTCGTGCAGCTGGTGACAGACCCACCTCAGTTCCTGAAGGTTGTACAAACTTAGGTTTGATTGGTCAATTTGTTGAAACCCACAACGATATTATATTCACGATGGAAGCCTCTATTCGTACAGCACGTATTGGGGTATATAAGTTACTTAATATCCCTAAACAAGTGCCCGACATTAGCCCAACCCAATATGATATTCGTAACCTAATTAAAGGAGCTAGAGCGCTCAACAGCGGCAAGCCCTTTATTGGCGAGCGGTTATTACACCGCCTGCTTGATAAAACCTACTTTACTCATATTTTACCGCCATTACCAGAGCCAAGTAGTAAAGAACAAACCCATTTTGAAGCAGAAATGCATGAGCTACTGGGCAAAGGCAACTCGGCGATACATAAATTTTCAAACTGGGTTGGTACACTAAGGGATAATTTTTCGCATAAAGATAAATAATCTGAGCTTCGGAGAGTAAATATATCTCCAGTGGCTATAAATCTAAACCAGCTGATGACCAAGCTAAAAACTATTCCTATACAAAAAACCAAAGCCTTGATCTTGATAAAGTGCAATAAGAAAAAATAAGGCTAGAATGATTAATAATATGAGCTCTGGATAATCCATCTATCTCCAGTAGCTATTTTAGTAAACCTTTTAACCAAAGTTCTAGTTAGTGATTTCACGGGAGCCAAAATGAGCCAAACAGTTGCAGATTTAATGACATCAGATCCCTTTGCCGTAAGTGCAGAAAACACCCTACACGACGCACATAATCTAATGAAGGAAAAAAATATCCGCCATATTCCGGTAATTGATAACAATGGCGAACTAGTGGGTATGTTGACGCAAAAAATCATGATTGCCCAAGTGATGAATATTATGGCTAATTACAGTCCTAGCGCACTTGAACGAAAGGAAAAACAAACGAAAATACACACTATTATGGCAACCGATTTTGCCACTGTACTAGCAACCCAACCACTGCAAGATGTTGCTCGGTTTTTTGTTGATAACCGCCATGGTTGCATGCCTGTGATCACTGAAAAAAATAAACTCGTGGGTATACTTACCTCGTCCGACTTTGTGCGCCTAGCGGCCGCTTTATTATCTTAATGCAAGGTGATAATAAGACCGCTATCCGTATAAAATGAATATAAACTCGTATAATAGTGTATGCCAAGTATTCATTGGCACACACTACAGCCAGCCTTTGTGTTTAAAAAATAAATAAGGGGCAAAGCCCGATAGCAACATAATGCCAATTGCAAATGGGTAACCCCATTCCCATTGCAGCTCAGGCATTATATTAAAGTTCATCCCATATACACTGGCTACTACGGTAGGTGGTAAAAAAACCACCGAAGCAATAGAGAAGGTTTTGATAATTTGATTTTGTTCAATGTTAATAAAACCTTGTGTTGAATCCATCAAAAAGTTCACCTTATCAAACAAAAAGGTACAGTGAGACATTAGCGTATCTATATCAAGTACAATTTCTCGTAGTGATTCGCGATCCTCATTTTGTACACCTAAACGACGTATTAAAAACGAAATATTGCGCCGCGTATCCATTAAACACAAACGCACTTTCCCATTCGCATCCTCTAAACGCGCGATACGACTAACCGCTTCTTCTAGATCAGAGTCATCTTCTTCTAGTACATATGCACTGAGCTTCTCTAACTGATGATGCATATCCTCGAGCATATCAGCATGGTTTTCGACTTTTTGATCGAATAATGTAACCAATAACTGTTTTGGCGTATCACACATTACTTGACCTTTACGTGCTCTTAAGCGTAACAATCGAAAGTCAGCCAGCTCGTCATCGCGAATGGTCAGCAAACAGTTATCCTGTAGTAAACAGGCAACTGTTACCGTATTAAAACGTCCTTCATTGGGCGACATAAACAATGCATGCACATGCAAGCCTTCATTGTCGATAAAACATCGCGATGAAGCTTCAATCTCTTGCACATCCCCTGACTCAGGAAAAGTTATATTGAGCGTTTTTGCGAGCGTATTTCGCTCATCTTCCGTTGGGTTGATTGTGTCAATCCAGTGTGCATTTCTGATTGATACTTCAAGAGAGGTATCGGATGAAGGCTCTAACTCTTGGATCACCCCCTGCTCGATAGAAAAAAATCTCAACATGCACTTCTCCTTTAATAACAAGATGAGTTGAGTATATGTAAGTGATGATTAATCAACAATGACAATACACTCCTGCATCTCAGTTATTATTAATAGTAAGCAATTCGCTAACACGTAACAGCACCTTTTGTTTTGCAGATTTTACAAAAAAGTGCATATTTTTCATGGCATATCAAAGAAAGCTTTCATCCCCCTCCTTTGAAAAAAATACAAAACATTAAATATCAGCAACTTAAAAAATAATTTTTATCGGCACAACCATTGCTTTATATAAACTAACGCATGTTCATAGACTTTATTAGACGCTGTGAACATTCCTTATAAATTAGGAGGAATAATGAGTAAAAATAACGAAACAAACAAAATCGCTGAATTTACTGCCCCAGGTATGAATGAAGAATCTGCAAAAAATACCATTGCTACACTTGATAACCGCATGGTCGCACTGATCGATTTACAATTGACTCTAAAACATATTCATTGGAATGTAGTTGGCCCAAATTTTATTGGCGTGCATGAAATGCTCGACCCTCAGGTTGAAGTGATCAGAGCAATGACCGACACCATCGCCGAGCGAATCGCTACGTTGGGCGGAGTTCCAGTTGGTACTCCAAAATCGATAGTTGATCGTCGTTCATGGCAAGATTACTCAATTGGTAAGGGCTTGGTAAAAGATCACTTAGTTGCGCTTGATAAAGTATATAATGGGATTAATGGCGATCACCGAAGTGCGATTGGCAAGCTATCAGAGCTCGATCCGGTATCTGAGGATATGCTAATTAGCCAACTTGCCGATTTAGAACAGTTTCAATGGTTTGTGCGTGCACACTTAGAGTCGTCAACGGGCAAACTCAGCAGCTAATCTAGCGGTTTTGTGTTCAGTTTAAACTGACTAATTTATATTTAAAGTCAAAGATCGGGCTATTTAAAGCCTGATCTTTATTTATTACTGATCAACAATAATATCGCCACTTTTTGTTTATATTAGATCTTAAACTGACCTACTAAATTGCCTAAACTCTCCCCTCGACCAGCTAAGTGATGACTAACTGATGAGGTTGTTTTAATTGAACGTGTTAGCTCATTAACGATTTCTTGAATCGCAAAAACGTTACGGTTAATTTCCTCAGTTACACTACTTTGCTCTGTGGCAGCTGTAGCTATTTGCGTGCTCATATCGTTAATTGTGGTAACCGAGCTGGTTACCGCCCCTAAACTTTCAGAAATTGCGCGAGATGACTCAACTGAGCGATTGCAGCTTTGCTGGCTTGCCAACATTGCCTTTACCGCTGCTGTGACTAGCGTATGTAACTCATTAAGCATTTCATTAATCTCTAACGTGCTCTCTTGTGTACGACTGGCTAAACTTCTCACTTCATCAGCTACAACCGCAAAACCACGGCCTTGCTCGCCAGCCCTTGCAGCTTCAATAGCCGCATTAAGGGCCAATAAGTTAGTTTGCTCAGCAATGCCACCGATAACACTTAATACACTGTTAATTTTTTTAGATTGTTCACTTAATGAATTAACCTGTTCAGCAGCTTGATTAATCTCACTCATTAAATTTGAAACTTCTTCTAAAGAAACATCTACACATTTTTGAGCATTGGCAACATCTTGCGTGGCTGACTGGGTTGATACCGCCACTTGTGTGGTATTTTGCGCGACTTCCTGAGATGTTGCTGACATTTCGGTGATCGCCGTTGCTACCAGCTCAGTTTCATGATTATGGTTTACTAACTGATTTTCAATTAACTGTGTTTGTGTATTGATATCATTTGATGAATCTTTTACATCACGAGTTACATCTGCCACATTGGTGATAATGCTATGTAGTTTACTAACAAACACATTAAATGAATTACCCAATTGACCAATTTCATCATTACTATGCACTTCTAAGCGCTTAGTCAGATCACCTTCGCCTTTTGCTATATCATCTAAGTTTTGCACCATATTTTGGATAGGCTTTACCATATTGTTTGCCGCAATTAAGGCAAAAAACACCGTCAACATCACCCAAAATAATGCAATTAATAACAGGGTCGTTACTTTTTCATTCATATGAGCTTGTATTGTTGCTTGGTACTTTGTTAGCTCAGCTTCAATATCATCCATATAAGCGCCCGTTCCTAGCATCCAATCTGTACCAGGAACCATCGCTGCATAACCCATTTTTTCAACTAACCCCGTTGTATTAGGCTTTTGAAAATCATAATAAAAAGCACCGCCACCTTGTCTTGCTTGCTCAAGTAATCCAACAATTATTTTTTTACCATTGGGATCGGTCATGGCTATTTTATTTTGCCCTTCAATTGCATCACCCAATAGAGCATGGAAAATACTAACGCCTTTTGTATCATAGATAAAAAAGTAACCATCTTTGCCAAAAGTGAGATCTCGCAATGCATTTTTTGCATCTTCTTTAGTCCCCTTGGCTAGTTCGTAATTAATTATTTGGCGGCCTATCTCAACCTCAGTTGCTAATAAACTTTCTTTGTCAGCAATTAATTTTGTTTTAAACGATACAAAATTTTGCTGCTGATTTTGATACTCTAAATAATATGAGCTGGCCATTAAACTAATTAAAAGCAGCGTGAGCGGCAAAATAGCTAATAGCAACAGCTTGTTTTTCAGACTTAGATTACTCATTTTTCCTCACGTGTAACAATGTAAAGCTCCATGGTATTGATACATCGAGAGCTTATAAAAACTGTAATTATACTGCCAATTACAATTAAGTGTTTATTTGAAATCAGAAGCTATTCAAATACCATATTCACATATATATAGATTCTGGATATAAGACAAACGTATAGTAGCTGCAAGTTACCATAATAAATTTTTACTAGTACAGTAAACGTAAAAATTGCAAGCCAACAAAAACACAATTGCACAATAATTACACAACACGCAACTATAAATGAATATTGAACTGATTTTGGCCTCGCCATTAGTTTGATGAACTGACGTTTAATATTTTTAATGGCTATGTTATTTGTGATCTCCATGCTATCTATCAATATTAAGCTTTTCATCCACCACGTTTTCACATAGTCTGAAAGCAGACTGAATGTAAAACAATACAAATTATAACAAGGTAGTTTTATGAGCAATCAATTAAATGTATTAGGTACGCGCTTGCATTTGTGCTGCGGGAATACAGGCTACACTCGAGAAGGGTTTTGCTATGTCCCTGCATCTGATTTTGGTAACCACAGTGTATGTGCCATCATGACTGAAGAATTCTTACAGTTTTCAAAAGCACAAGGCAATGACTTGATAACGCCTAATCCAATGTACGATTTTGCAGGCCTAAAGGCTGGTGATAAATGGTGTTTATGTGCCGTGCGCTGGCACCATGCGGTTGCTGAAAACGTAGCTCCGCCGGTTATACTTGAGGCCACCCATGAAAAATCGTTACAAGTAGTCTCTCTTGAAGTATTAAAGGCTCACCAATACTCTGCACGTTAAAAGTTTCCAATAGGCATTTACACACTCTAAGATAAAGCCATTGCGCTGGTTTTATCTTATTCACCATCTAGTATGATATTAGCAATGTGATAACACCAACCAGCTAATATCGCTCAACCTTAAACTTTTTCATCAGACTTAACACTCAATCAAAAGCAGTCCTAAGCCTAAGTATCTGCTATTTATTAAAAAAATCCTCCCCCCTGAGCTATACTTGTTAATATATTAAATTTACTATCCAAGTGTGCTTACGATTAAATAAGGAAACTTTAGTGCTGTCGCGTTTGTATGATTTTATGCCGGGTTTAAACACTTTACTTCATTATGAACGAAAGTGGTTTGCTGATGATGTGAGGGCTGCATTATCCGTTGCCGCCGTTGCTCTACCTGTTGCTATCGCGTATGCACAACTTACTGGGGTTAACGCCGCTGTTGGGCTATATTCATGCATATTACCCATGATTTTATATGCCTTGTTTGGTACTTCCAAACAATTGATTGTCGGACCCGATGCTGCAACATGTGCGGTTATTGCTGCGGTGGTGACACCACTTGCAGCTGGAGACAGTGTTAAACACTGGCAACTCGTTGTAACTATGACCGCGATGACCGGCTTTTGGTGCTTTATTGCTAGCCGATTTAAATTAGGGGTATTAGCAGACTTCTTATCTAAGCCTATTTTAATGGGCTTATTAAACGGTGTTGCAATTACGATTATTGTCAGCCAATTTTCTAAAGTATTCGGTTTTACCTTCGATGACAGATATTTACTTGAACGATTAGGAGGTGTGCCTACTTATTTATCACAAACCCACATCCCTACTCTATTAATGGCCCTGTTTACCCTCGGTGTTTTTTTTGCCATGAAGCGACTAAAACCAACTTGGCCAGCATCTATGTTTGCTATCGCATTTGGTGCCCTATTAGTGTGGGTTTTTAATTTAAAGCAGTTTGATATCAACACAATTGGCACTGTAACCGGTGGCCTTCCAGTGTTTAACACCCCTATTTATGATATTGGTATTATTCGTGAACTTGTCGTGCCTGCACTTAACTTAGCAATAGTCAGCTTTGTCAGTATGATGCTAACCGCTCGCAGTTTTGCAGCTAAAAATGGTTACGACATAGATGCTGACAAAGAGTTTAGAGCGTTAGGTATTGCGAACATTGGATCTGCTTTATCACAAGGTTTTGCTGTCAGTGGTGCAGACTCTCGTACAGCTGTTAACGATGATTCCGGTGGTAAAACGCAATTAGTGTCGATTATCTCAGCGGGAATTATTGCTGTTATCGCCCTATTTTTAACCGCTCCCCTAGAATTTATTCCCAGTGCAGCATTAGGTGTTGTGCTTATTATTGCTTCAATCCATTTATTAGACTTAAAAGCCATTTGGCTATTAAAGCGTAAAGACAAACAAGCATTTTACCTTGCGCTAGCCACCTTATTCGCAGTGTTATTTATTGGCGTAATACCAGGCATCACTCTCGCTGTACTATTGGGGTTATTCCAGTTTATTCGCACCGTAATGCGCCCTACCGACAATATATTAGGTGTTGATATTAAGGGCGTTGTTAGGAGCCTTGATGCCACAGATAAAGCAAAGTCAGTACAAGGAGTCTTTATTTATCGTTTTAATTCTCCTTTAACTTACTTTAATGCCGGTTACTTTAAACGGCGTTTGCTAGAACAATATGCGCGGCAAAAAGACGACACGCAATGCGTTATTATCGACGCAGTCCCCTGCTTCACCCATTTAGATTTAAGTGTCATGGCCATGCTCACCGATTTAGACGTGATATTTAAAAAACGTGGTATTCGATTAGAACTTGCTGGCAGAAAGCGGCAATTACTATCATGGTTTGAAATTGCTGGTATGACATCCGGTAAAGACGGCATCTACGTGCATTCAGATCTCTATATTGCCTTACAAAAAAACAGCGTCAGCCAACCAAGTGCACAAGTGAATTTATTTACAACACATCCAAATGAGGGTACTGCAGAGCAGTTATAAACATGCGTATGTAATTATGATTGTTGCAAGCAACTAAGGCGATAGTCCTTGCTTCCCCTAATTTAGTAAGGACTTTATACAAACCATGTTTTTTCGTAAATCACTCAGTGCAAAGCCTGTTCAGGCTTTTTTAACAAATTTAGCAGTCACTATCATTTCGCCTACGCCATCGACCTTACAATCGAGCTGATGATCTTTAGCATCTTTTATCCAGCGTATAACCGCTTTACTGCCAATTTTTATCACTTGTGAGCTACCTTTGATTTTTAAATCTTTTACTACAGTCACTTTATCGCCTTCGCACAAAAGCGTGCCATTGGCATCTTTTACGCTAATCACATCATTTAACAGTATCGCATCTGGATCCCACTCATAAGCGCACTCAGGGCAGATCAACAAGGTTTGATCTTGGTATACAAAGTCAGATTGGCATTTAGGACAGGAAGGTAAAGACATAAATTAGCGTGCGTAAGTAAATTTATAACAATGGTAATGGCTAATAATGATTTTGTCTATTTGTGGAGTTATTACGATATAAAGTTAATAAATGCATTGCTAAAGCATACCAATGAAGACTTTAAACTACTTGGAAAACATCCCTAGTTATTCTAGTATCTATTGGTCAAAGCTTATTATTTGCATTTAAATGAAATCATTTCCGTCACTATATTTTGCTAATCTATTTTTAATTATTGGCACCGGTTTACTCACCACCTATTTAGCCCTCTATTTAGGGAAAAATGGCATCTCGACCTTTTGGATTGGGTTAATGACCTCGTGTTATTACATGGGTTTGTTGCTTGGCTCAAAGCTTGGTTATCACCTTATTAAATCGGTCGGCCATATTAGAACCTTTGCAGCCAGTACCGCCGCTGTTTTAGCGTGCGTTGCAGCACATGGCGTTAGCGATAATATTTATTTATGGTTAGCCCTGCGGCTATTTGTAGGCCTTGGTATGATGTGTAATTACATGGTGCTCGAAAGCTGGCTCAACGAACAAGCTGCACCAGAGTCTCGCGGGCGAGTGTTTTCGTTTTATATGATCACCTCTTATCTGGGTATGATTTTAGGTCAATTTGCATTAGCCGAATTCCCAGAGCTTGGCTATGCACCACTATTTTTAGTGTGCATGGCGCTGGCAATTGGCATTATTCCTATTTCAATCACTCGTAGGATTCACCCCAAGCCATTAAAACCAATTCAAGTCAGTCTGTTTGACTACTTTAAAAAAGTACCGCAATCACTTACAGCTGTTCACTTTGCGGGTATTATAAATGGCAGCTTTTACGGCCTTGCACCAACATTTGCCAAGTCATCTGGGTTTAATTCGTCAGAAATTGCCATTTTTATGTCTGCCACTATTTTTGCAGGTCTGATCGCGCAATGGCCAATGGGGATATTGTCGGATAAAATACGTCGTAGCGTGTTGATCCGCACCAATGCGGTTGCGATTGGTGTAGTTAGCTTGGCTTTATTTTTGCTACCTATTACGCAAACACTCGCCTTTGCACTCACTTTTATGTTTGGGTTGTTCGCCTTTACTTTATATCCATTATCCTCAGCCTTAGCTAATTCACGCGTTGAAGATGAAGAGCGCGTTGGCGTGTCATCTGCGTTATTAGTTGTTTTTGGAGCCGGTGCAGCACTTGGTTCAACTGCCAATGCACAAGTTATGACCTATTTTGGTCACCAAGCCCTTTATGCCTCCATCGCATTATTAACGGTGATAATGTACTTATTACTCACTTACATTAATTCGAAACAAAAAGTAGAACAACCGGAGCCGAGTGATTACGTTGTAGGCACATCAGACGTTACCAACTCGCCTCTGGCTGCGACCATGGATCCACGAATAGAAGAAACGACTGCCCACGAGCAAATGTTGGTGGTCGATGAAATTGATGATGAATATGAAGAAAACAATGCAGTCTTTGATACCGATGATCCGCAGGGTGACCTGTTTAAAGACTTTCAAACGCAAGACGAAACCGCAGAACTAAAAAAATAGCGATTCATTTTCGATATAATAAAAGCAGGTAACAGCCTCTATTTACCTGCTTTTATTTAGCTTTATTTAGCAGCTATCGTCATCTACGTAAGCTTTAGACTCGGTACTTAGTTACGAGTCTATTGCGTAGCAAAAACCTTCCATGTACCCTTATCAAACGTCCCAAATCAGTAAACCACTATGTATAAGCGCAAACTTTTTTATTTTGGCCTGACAACTGCTTTTATTTTATTTTTGGCACTACTGAGCACCGCAATTTCCGCTCATTTAACTCGCGAAAACCTGCTACAAAGTAATATTGCTCAGTCATTATTAGTTGAGCATGAAAAGCTATCGAGTATCTCTTACCGACTTTTTAAACAGCTAACCGATGAAATCATTTTTGGTCAAAATGCCAACCAAGCCTATGTACGAAAAAAACAAAACCTGATCCAGCAATCAATTAACCAAATCAAAAAACTGGAGATTGAGCAACGCAATGCATTAGGCCTATCCTTCACTAAAGGCAGCGTTGAAGACACCGATGAACTTGTAAGGCTCATTGATGAAATAACTGTTGAATTTAGAGCCGTAGTAAGCAGTGATAACAAAGCGCCTTTAAATCAGCAAGCACAGCTAAAACGATTACTTGAAGTAACCATAGACGATCAATTTAGAGAGGCAATCAACTCAGCAGTAGCGCGTCAGGCACGTGTTGTGGCGGCGATCAATGCAAAAATTGAGATGCTTAATACCACTATTTTATGGTTTGCGATTGGCCTAGGTGCACTCTCAATTCCGCTAATATTATATGGCTGCTATTGGCTGTTTAATCAACTTTATCAACCACTGATATTAATCGCTAATGCAACTAACTCGATTGCGTTAGGACACTATCAAAAGCCAATCTCAGTAAAACTAGATGATGAGTTTGAAGAGCTTGCAACATCGATAAACCAGCTTGCACTGCGCCTGCAAGAACACGAAAAAAACGCAATAAAATCAAGAAAACAATTAGAACTTGAAGTAAAACAGCGCACCAGTGAGCTCACTGAAGCCAACCTGCTGCTCACAAAAACTGACTCTCGGCGCCGCCAGTTTATCGCTGATGTATCACATGAACTGCGCACACCACTGACGATTATCAGAGGTGAAGCGCAAGTTACACTAAGAATGCAATCGGTATCGGTTGATGACTTTAATCAAACCCTCACATCAATACTTGAGCAAGCTGTAAGCCTAAGCCGCTTAGTTGATGATTTATTACTATTAACACGGGCAGAGATGAATCAAATAAATCTCGAAGTTATACCGACCAAAATCATGCCGTTGATCGCATCAGAAGTTGCTAAATGGCAAAAGCTCAATCCAAGTCGTGCTATAACCTTCGAAGCCAGCACAGAACTAAATGAGCAACTGGTCACCATAGATATACGACGGATCCAGCAAGTACTGGCTATTTTATGCGATAACGCGATCAAATATTCAAAGTCAGATCAACCTATTGATATTAGCCTACATAGAACAGATTTATTGATCACTATTGCTATAAAAGATTATGGCGAAGGGATCTCTGCAGCTGAAGTCGATAATATTTTTGAGCGCTTTGTGCGCTTTAGTAAACACAGTGAAGGGCTTGGGCTTGGGTTGCCAATTGCAAAAGCCATTATCGAAGCTCATGACGGCAGTATTAGCGTTACCTCAACCCAAGGGCAAGGATCTATATTTTCAATCTCTTTACCGGTAGGACACAAATGATGAATATTCTTCTCGCAGATGACGAACTACCACTGTTAAACTTTCTATCACGGGGATTACGCAGTGAAGGCTATGAATGTACAAGCATCAATGAATTACATGAAGTCCTGCCGTTTATTAAAAAAAACTCACCGCAAATAGTGATACTCGATAGATTATTTGGTTCACAAGATAGTTTATCAATATTGGAAGCGGTCAAAGCCCTTCCCAACCCACCTATGGTGCTAATGCTAACTGCCTTAGACGAAGTCCCTGAACGCGTCAAAGGATTGGAAATGGGAGCGGATGATTATCTATGCAAACCTTTTGATTTTGACGAACTATTAGCCCGTGTATTAGCATTAAAACGCCGTATGACGGCACCGCAACAGCAAGACCAAACAACGCTTAATATTGGCTCATTAGCATTACTCATTCAGCAACGTATTGCATTACTAAATGGTGAAGAATTAGCACTGACAAAAATTGAATTTGAGTTACTGCTGTACTTTGTAGAAAATCAAGACAAGGTGCTGTCTCGTGAGCGGATACTTAGTCGTGTATGGCAAACTTACAGCGAACCCAATACTAATATTATTGACGTGTATGTCAGCCGATTAAGAAAAAAAATAGAAACAGAGCCTAATTTAACTATTCAAACGTTGCGCGGAAATGGTTATAGGATGAATCTAAAATAGTGCGAGTTGACTACTCGCACTTTAAATACAGGATTAAATTACTGAGAAATAGGTGATAACAACTTAGGGTTTTGCACTAAATTACGCACCCCATGGGCATGATCTTCGTTAAATACATTCTCATCACACCACTTACCAACACTGTTGATATCGACTACGGCAACGTGTGGTCTAACACTCCAACTAACTTGTAATGGCGATGCTTTTTCATTATATGCAGGGCCCGTTGTTGAACCTAAATACTCAATAGGGATGCCGGTATTAGTAGGAATATTAGGTGCTTGGTAATAACCATTAACTTGCTCAACATTTGCAAGCTGTGCAAAATTAATAGCATCTTTGTCATTGGCTAGCACGATTACTTGTCCTTCAACTCTAAGAGCTGGATTCATTGTGCTTTGAGCTAAACAAGCCCCCAATGTCGGGCCAGGTGTAACTTGTGCTGATGAATAAACAAAGTGTACTTCTAGAGTATCACCCACCTTTAACGACTCACCTTTTGCCGCACAAATTTTACTTTTTACAGGCTGTAATTGAGCAGCTGATAATTTGCGCTCAGAAAGGTAACCTGTATGATGACCTTTGCCATCTCCATTGCCAGCATAAGTGGTAAACTCCCCGCCTTTATGCTCCGCATTTTTATGAAAATGAATGTTGCATAAATTAAGCTCACTACGGCTTGGCGCCATCCCAAAGCTACGTAAGTTAGTACCATAATTTTGGTCTATATCGCGAGGTGATTGTGGCCCAAAACCTTTACCCTGAGTGTTTTTATCAAGTGCTTCACGTTGCTCGGCCACAATACTATCACTAACATTCTTTGCGCTCACAACCGCACTAGTAACTGCCAATGTAGACAAACCAATGACACATGCACATTTTACAAAAACTGCTGTTTTAATCATTTTCACTTTTATTTATGCCCTTTATAAAGTTAATAAGGCCATGTTATTGAAAATATCTAAAAAAGACTTAACTGGAACATTAAAATAAGATTAAAACCCAGCGAATAATAATCAATGTATTTGAAGAGCCTAAAGCCTTCCCTTTAAATATATACTAGCTGCTTATTTTATTGCTCGACAAACAAACAATTAAAGTTAAAAATAAGTCTTTCATAAGAGGGACTTTATGTATGGTAAACCGTGTTTTATACCTTTTTTTGCTTATTTTTATCTCATGCGGTGTATACGCAAAGACTGAGAGCCTTCAATCACCTAATGTTAATATCAAGACCGCTAATGTTAATTTAACTCAATTTCCTATGGGTTACTTTATTGATACAAGTCTAGAAATACCTTTCGAACAAATACAACAGCAACAATTCACCCCAAGTAAAAGTGAAGTAACCTTAGGGCCAAACGCAAAAATAACCTGGTCTAAAATAATCATTAACAATGAGTCTCCACAACAACTGCGGCTATTTTTGCATAACTCAGATGCGTATCACCTACAAGACGTTGATTTTTATGAGACAAAAAATGGAGAGCTATTAAAACAAATCAACATTCAATTAGATAAGCCAGGACCACATCCCAATATATTTGGCGGTAGTGCCATATTTTCATTTCATCTTGCAGCAGGTGAAAATAAGACAATTTTTGTTAGAAGCGTCACTTTTTCTCACCAGTGGTATGCCCTCGCTCTTTTCGATGAGGAGTACTCAAAACGCGCATTAGTTGGCAGTAGTAGCTACATTGCTTTGCTTGTGGGAATGATGCTGGCATTAATGCTTTATAACTTTTTCTTATATTTATCGGCAAGAAAAATTGAAAACATTGTTTATGCCTTTTATTTAATTTCCGGCATCATTTGGGTATCACTTTCCTATGGTTTAGGCGCTAACTTTTTTGGGATTTTTAGTGCCGACCTTCTGCAATTTAACTCGACTTTGTATAGCATGCCTAGTTTTTTAATCCTATTTATGATGCTTATATTTGAAACCAAAAAGCGCTACCCCAAAGAGCATATTGCACTGTGTATTATTTTAACTATATTAGTAGCCGAATTTTTTTATAGTCTATTCGACTTGGTTAGCGCATTAAAACCTGCGAGCAGTTTAGCTGCACTAATGATGACTGTGACTTTAGGAGTATCGATATCTTTATGGCGAAAGCGAGACCCCCTCGCTAAGTACTTCTTTTTGGGTCATGCAATGTTTATTATTTTTAATATGTTGGCGGTGCTTTATTACAAGGGCATAACCGAATCAAATCAAATTAATAGTCATGGCGTGGGTATAGGTATTGTACTTGAAGCGCTAATGATGGCATTTATTTTGTCATACCGGATCAGAACATTAGAAAAAATAAAATCAGCACAATCTGAATTAAAGCGCCTCGCAGATACCGACCCTTTAACCAAACTATACAACCGCCGCTACTTTGACAAAGCCTGTTCGCGATTGCTAGCAAAAAGCAAAACTGCAAAAAAAGAGCTGTCGATAGTTATTGCCGATCTCGACTTTTTTAAAGGCATAAATGACACTTACGGCCACGATATTGGCGATCGCGTTATTATCGAGTTTGCAAATATTTTAACAAAGCAACAAAAAGTAGATGATATTGCATGTCGATTTGGTGGCGAAGAATTTATATTATTACTGAACTGTGATGCTGACAATGCCAAGATTATCGCACAACGTATTCGCAGTACCGCTGAAAAGTGTATTGTGAAAACAGAAAATAACCAAGAAGTTCGCTTTACTGTCAGTATTGGTATCAATCAGGTATCGCAAACGGCTAACAATATAAAAGAAAGTATATCATTGGCCGATCAAGCTCTTTATAAAGCAAAAAAACAAGGCCGAAATTGTGTTGTTGTCATTAAAGAGTAAGTCTATTAATAACTTTTACCACAAAAGGTTACGGCTGATTTTCAATTGCCTTTGCAAGATTAATGTAACTTTTTAGGCCCACTACGAACAAGCTCTTTACCGTTTTCAAACACATCTTGTGTTACCCAGCGACCTAACAACAACTTGTGGTTATCATCAAGTACTGCTACAAACGGGCGACCATTGGTATTATTGGTCGCCAGTGCCACACCGGCTACATTTTTTAAGCCCAATCCACCGTTATCAATCAATAACAAAAAAGCCTCTAGCTCTGCGAGGGTGTCAATTACATCGTTATCATTAATCATGCTGTTTACTCAATTACAACTTAATAAGTGAAGGATAGCAGTTTATGAAAATAGGCTCTAGAGGCTGATTAAAAGTTAAAGATGAGAGTTAAAGCCCTAATCAACGTATTTATTTGCGCTTACTCGCTCTAAATCAGATAGTAGCCTTTGCATTCAAACTATTAAAACAGCTTATATAGGAAAACCATGATCAAACGACTTTTAGCCGCGAGCTTAATCTTCTCTTCCGGCTCTGTTTTTAGTGCTAACCCAACAGTTGAAGAGCTACGTATTAAGCAAGCCACAACCGCTATGCCACAAGTTTTAGATATCTTTTCTGAGGATATAGCGCTATTTGAACAAAGCTGGAAAAGCCTAAGAAACTTTAAACAGGCAACTGACTTACTACATGATTACTCAACCCAACTCTGGCTCAACGCCAAACAACACATTACCGTCACTAAAAGCTACGATGACAGAGCACTTTACTGGGCTCGCCTACTTTCAAGTAAAATAATCCGTACAACAAAACCTGAATTTGCATTAACAACTGCCGAGCAAAGCACATTGTTAACAATGCTAGAAAATGGCAGTCGCGGTCGCACCGACCTTGCCTACTCTAAAAACACCACCAAAAAGATTTTACTAACAGGCTTTGACCCATTTTTGTTGGATAGTAACATCAATCAAAGTAATCCATCCGGTGTGGCCGCATTATTACTCGACGGCCAAGTAATTACTTATCAAGGCATCAGCGCTGAAATAAATACTGTAATGGTGCCTGTTCGCTATGAAGACTTTGATCAAGGTATTATTGAAGAATTACTCGCCCCCTATTACGCACTGAACAACGTAGATATGATAGTTACCGTTAGCATGGGTAGTAAAGACTTTGACCTTGAACGCTTTCCAGGTAAGCGGCGCAGCGTAACCGCCCCCGACAACGCAAATATTGTCTATGGCGGCACAGCAAAAGCGCCACTTATTCCAAACCTAAACGATCGTCCATTGCCTGGCAGCGAATTTGTGCAGTTTAGTTTGCCCATTACGCAAATGCAGCAAGCCAAAGGGCCCTTTCCGATAAATGACAATCACAAAGTTGTTACACTGGAAAAAGCCTTTGAGCCTAAAATTTTAGCTGAACTAAAAGGTGCGATTGCAGTAAAAGGCGGCGGTGGCGGTTACCTGTCTAACGAAATTTCGTACCGCAGTATTCGCCTGCGTGATCAACTCAATTCAGATATTCCTACTGGGCATATCCATACACCGCGCATAGCGCAGTTTGAACCAGAAACAGAAGCTAAAATAGTCAAACAAATTCAAGCAATGTTAGAGCAAAGCTTAGTGGCTTTATAAACCAATTTATAAGAAGATATGACTTCAGGCTTCCTCCTCTAAAGAGGGAAGTCTGAAGTGGGTGGACTATGTCACGCCTGTTACAAGTGGTAATACTCTAAACTAATTACTTATTTCATTTAGCCGCAGCACTTTTACACATTGAATTAAACAAATCAATGATATCACCCCATGTTCGTTTGTTCCCTATAAAGGCGAAAATACCTATAAAAACAAACTGATTTAAACTATCCTTCGTATAGATAATACAATCATCAAAAGTTGAGTAGCATGGAACGTATTTTTCAAAACAGTCGGTTTTTAGTTATAATCGCCGTCATCACCGCAGCAATATCATCATTACTTGTTTACGTTTCATGTATCAACATCGTTATTCATATAGTAAAAAGCACTATTATGAGCCTCCCTGATTCAGCAAAGGATGGCAAAGAATTAATAGTGGAACTTTTAAAAATTCTTGACTTACTGCTAATTGGCATCACGCTACAAGTAATTGCTATTAGTTTATATCGTCTATTTATCTCGACCACAAAACCTAATGAGAGCCAGTTCTTAGCTGCATTTAACATAGAAGATTTTCATGATTTAAAAATAACTTTAGTACAAGTTACCTCAGTTGTATTAGTGATTTTATTTTTAGAACATGCTGTGGAATTTGGCGGAACTATAGAAACGCTTTACTTAGGTATTGCAATTGCTATCGTCATTGCAGCATCAACATTTGCTTGGCGATCGATGAAGTGACGATGCTAAATAAATATGTTTATTGCACCTAATTAACCTGTTCTTCGGGAATAAATCTATCTCCAGCGGGTATTTTCAACGCTAACCATGTTAAATTTACTGACAATAAACTCGATATTAACACCTCAACTCGCCTTGTGATCCCTGTAAACATCTTAACCAAAGCTCAAACTGATAAAAGTAAGTGTAATGGGCTGTTAGAGTAAATAATTTTCTAAATAGTATAAACACGTCCTAGCGAGTAACCAGCTAAGCCTTGCCTTTATAGTTTGTTATTTAGTTATTCTACTGTGTATATTACCGGCTAGCACTTATCAAAAAGCAAAGTAATTTTCCGTAAACATATCGCTTGGGATTAGCTAATTTCAATCTTGATAAACCTATTATTGGCAAAAATGAAGAACCTTATCAAAACGCGAATTTAATAACCATGGCTGCAATACTTGATTGAATTATTATTAATGAATAAAAATGTTAATGAGGTGTTTATTTTGTGTATTAATTGATATATTGTTGTATCTGAAAAACAAACAAACATAAGGACGAAAAAATGAAAAAGGTATTAACAATAGCAACTTTACTAGCCGCTAGCGTATTTTCTGTTCAAGCAAGTGCAAGTTCAATGGAATGCTATGTAGACACTCAAGCATATGATCAATACACACCAAATAGATGTATGGCACTCATCTATGGTCAAAATAAGGCAACAGCAGTATTTCGTGTTATCGGCAATGGGTCTGCTATCGATAGTGTAATTTGGTCCAATGCAGCCCAATCTTGTGGCACCTCAGGTACTTCTTGCTCATTTGAAATAAGGTCTTTTAAACCTTATAAAGCGGAAGCAACAATCCTTTATACAAATGGCAGCTGGAGCAAAGTTTCTGCAATTGCATCATTTGAAGATGGTCGCTAAAAGTTGATAAGTAATTATTAATCATGTGAATTTAGGGCTTTTTAACACCATTTAATAAAGCCCTATAAGATGCAAAAAAAACTCATATTTAACCCTTTCACACTATCAAACCTCGCGCTTTACAATTACCTAAAAATCAAGCTTACTTTAACAAGCAATCAAATCATCAAACATAGCAGCTCAGTCTATGTCACTGTTGACGTTGTCACTCATAACGACAGCCTATAAATTATCGTTTTTGGGTAAAAAGCGTTGAACTGATAAAAAAATGGCAAACTAACTAAGCAAAGCCTATTCCCTGATTGATGTCTGATCTAGAGGTTTTATTTATCAAAATAAAACATAAACCACTGATTATAAATAACAAAGTAAAAACTTATAATTAAACAGATTATTTTACTTATTCAGCTCTCGACATTGCAAAAAAAACAACGTTATACTATCACCTAATGAAACACATGAATTTACACTCATTCAGACACAATAAAACACTATTAAAATATTTAATGGTGCTTTTACTGCTGATCAGTGTTTTTTCACAGTGGCACTCAACTGTGCACGCAGTACAAAGCAGCACAGAGTGCCAACTCTGCATAAGTTCGTTTGATTTTGACGATTTAATATCCCCTACCACCAGCATATTTGAACCTGAAAGTAACCGCTACGGCGCTGTTTTAGCTTTACACTCCCCGCAATTTAGCGCAACCGTTGCGTTTTCAGGTAACCGTGATCCACCGAATACTCTTTAAAGTTCACTGCTAAAAAACCGTTTTATAAAGACTGTTTACCATTGGGTAAGCAGCCAGTTTTAGTGCAAATTTTAGAGATTAAACAATGAAAATTAAGTATTCACCATTAGTTTTGGCAGTATTAACTGCTATCAGTACACACGCAATGGCAGCAGAGAAACAAATACAAAAAGATGAAAGCGATTTAGAAAAAATTGTTATTACAGCTTCACCACTTAAACGTACCGTACTTGAATCAAGTACACCTGTATCTATTTTGAGTGGCGAAGAGCTTGATCAGCACCAAGCAGCAACCCTTGGCGAAACCTTAAAAAATGTGCCGGGTGTACACAGCTCTTATTTTGGACCCGTTGCCAGTAGTCCAATTATCCGAGGATTAGATGGACCTCGAATCAAAGTTGTACAAAACGGATTAGGCGCATCTGATGCATCACGCGTTGGCCCCGATCACCAAGTATCAACCGAAACCTCTACGGCCACACAAATTGAAGTATTACGCGGCCCTGCTACTTTGCTTTATGGTAGTGGTGCAATTGGCGGCGTTGTTAATGTGGTTGATAACCGCCTTCCCATTGAAAGACAACAAGGTATTACTGGAGAAGTATTTGCTCAGTACGATAACGTAGCAGATTCAAAAACAACATCTACTGATTTAAATGCCGGAACGGGCGACTTTGCTGTTCATATAGATGCTTACAACCGTAATACCGGTGACTATAAAATACCTGTTCCCGCTGATATTAATGAACATGGTGGCAGTACTAAACTCTCAAACTCAGCAATCGATGCACACGGTTATAACTTAGGAGCTGGCTGGATCACTGACGATACTCGGGTTGCTTTTGCCTATGGCTCAATGGACTCAGAATATGGTTTACCGGGTGAAGATGGTGTATTTATTAAGTTAAAACAAGACCGCTATCAAGGTGTTGTTGATTGGAATAATCTTGACGGTTTTATAAAATCGGTGCATTGGCAAAATGCATATACTGATTACCAACACTCAGAAATTGAAGGGACTGAAATAGGCACTACTTTTAAAAATGAAAGTATCGAGTCTAGACTATGGGCAGAGCACAGCGCGGTTTATGGTTGGCACGGCATAATGGGCTTACATTATAACAAAAGTGATTTTGAAGCGATTGGCGAAGAAGCATTCACACCACCAACAAAAACCGATAGTTTAGCCGCATTTTTAATGGAAGAAAAACAAACAGGTGCTTTATTGTGGCAGCTTGGTACACGCGTGGAGCAACTAACCCATAAAGTGAATAACCAATTTTTTGATGAGCTATCAACCGATAATAGTATCTCATTTGCAGATGAAGATTACACGGCGGTTTCAGGCTCTGCAGGAGTAGTTTGGAGCATTAACGACAAGCACTCATTAGCATTTAATTATGCATATTCAGAACGCGCCCCCTCTTCATCTGAAATTTTTGCATACGGCCCACACATTGGCTCTGGCACTTACGAAGTAGGTGGTGGTTTTAATCTTACTAACGATAACGGTAATTATTCGGTGGTGCAAAACGGCCAAAGCATGAATAAAGAAGTGTCTAATAATATAGATGCAACCTATCGTTATAATACTGACAACTGGAATGCAAGCTTAAGCCTGTTCCAAAACCAAGTGAATGACTACATATACGAAGACGTTAGTAACCTTGTTCTCAGTGATGGTGAGTTTATTACGGCGCAAGATTACCAACAACTACAAAGTAGCGGCGCAGGATCAGAGGAAGAAACCGATGGTTTACCTGTTGTACTCTTTGCCCAGCAAGATGCACAGCTGTATGGTTTTGAAGCACAAGTTGACTGGCACTTAAACGAACAATGGCGTCTGGATGTGTTTTCGGATTATACCCGCGCTAAACTAGATAAAGGCGGTAACGTACCAAGGATCCCACCATTACGTGTTGGTTCTTCAATACATTATGAATACGGTAATTGGCACACTGAAGTAGAAGTCACTCGCAACAGTAAGCAAGATAAAATTGCTGCAAACGAAACCACCACCGACGGCTATACCATGCTATCAGCCGCTGCTAACTACTACCTTGATTTAGGTAACGTTGACATGACATTGTATTTAAAAGCCGACAATCTAACCGATCAAGAAGCGCGCGTGCACTCATCTTACTTAAAAGACGAAGCACCACTTCCTGGCCGCTCAGTTAGCCTTGGCGTAAGAGCGCGTTTTTAAACTATGTTTGCCGCTTAATTAAGCTCCTAAGTTTAAACTAACAGCAATGTCCCCCTAGCACAGGGGGGCATTTAAAGAATAATATGCTTTTTAGCCCTATATTTTAAAAGGCTACATAAAAAACTATCGCTATTCAGTATAAACTACTTGTCATTAAATCAGTGTTCTAAAGTAAAAAACACGCCATAACATTAATTATCTACAACGAAATGCATTTCCCCTCACTCACTTATAACTACTTAAGCTAACGGGCAAAAGCACAACAAATTTAGCCACTCTCCACCTGCATTTCTGTAATAAAAAATAAGTAGTAGGCAACAGCTGCTATGTGTTTTTAAAGAAATAAAACAGCTTCTATAGAGTTACACCTCAGATTTAATAGATATTACCTTTTTCATGCGATTTTAATCTGAAAGTTGCTATTACCCTGAAATTAATCCTATATTTAGTGGACATAAATATTGAGCAATGCAATGAAAACAGCGCAAATCCCAGCAGACGAAGAGTCTAGACTAAAAGCCTTGTATGAGTATGAAATATTAGATACCAAAGCCGAACAAGTATTTGATGATTTAACTCAACTTGCTTCTGAAATTTGTGAAACGCCTATTTCACTCATTAGCTTAGTAGATCCGCAAAGACAGTGGTTTAAGTCAAAGTACGGTATTGATGTTGATGAAACCGAGAGAGAGATTGCATTTTGCTCCCATGCAATACTGCAAGACCACGTTTTTGAAATACCGAACGCATTACTCGATGAGCGCTTTCATGATAACCCGCTAGTTGTTAATAATCCAAACATACGATTTTATGCAGGCGCCCCGTTAGTAACCCCAAAAGGAAATACTATAGGCACACTCTGTGTTATTAGCGATAAGCCCAAAAAGCTAAATCAAAACCAAATTAACGCTCTGACGATACTAGGTCGAGAAGTTATCACTCAACTTGAACTTAGATTAAACAACAGAAGATTAACATCAGCTCTAGAACAACAAAAAATACATAATGAAGAACTTGAAGTACTAAAAAAAGAAGCTGATAGTGCCAACACCTTAAAGGGCCAATTTCTAGCAAATATGACCCATGAACTTAGAACACCACTACACGGTATTTTAAATTTAGCTGAATTTGGCCTAGCTGAAGAAACGAGTTTAGAAAAAGATAACGCTTTGAAAAGTATTTTAAACTCAGCCAATATACTCTCAAGTATTGTGAATGACATTCTAGATTTTTCAAAAATTGAAGCTGGCAAACTAGATATCGAAAATATCAATTTTAATCTTAAGGAGGTTGTTAACGACCTCCTCAAGCCTCTCATTAAACAAGCATCAGCTAAAGGCATTAAACTTACTTTATATATTGATGAGAAGGTGGCAGCAACTTTAAAAGGTGATCCTGTAAGGATCTCACAAATTTTAAATAACTTGTGTTCAAACGCGATTAAATTTACAAACCAAGGGCAAGTAAATCTCAAAGTCAGCGTTCAAAGTAGTTCGTTAATTGAACAGGATATTTTATTTGAAATTATTGATACTGGTATTGGTATCAGCGAAGTAGCACAACAAAACTTATTTCAAGATTTTCATCAAGCAGATGCATCTATATCAAGATGTTATGGGGGCACAGGGCTTGGCTTATCAATCTGTGCCAAGTTAAGTCAACTAATGAAAGGTAAAATCGGCTTTACAAGTAAAGAAGGCGAAGGCTCTATATTTACGTATCAACAGAGCTTTGAAACACATTTATTGTATGATTCATTAAAACAAAAGAAAGAAATAACTAATTTACAAGGGTGCACCATTCTAATCGCCGAAGATAATAAAATAAATCAACTCATCGTAAGTAAAATGCTACAAGCGCATAACGCCAATGTAGTAATCACTGAAAACGGTAAAGAGTGTGTTGATTACTTTAATACAAACCCTGTAGATTTGATTTTTATGGATATCCAAATGCCAGTAATGGATGGAGTACAAGCCACAAAAGCAATTCGGGCACAACAAGGAGATAAAACAACCCCAATTATAGCCTTGACAGCTAACACCTTGAAACAAAACATTGAACATTATTTAGACATTGGTATGGATGGTTATTTAGCTAAACCATTTGATAAAGATAAATTAAATAGCTTACTCAATATTTACAACCCTAATAACCTCAATCTAAAAAAGCTAGCGGTTAAAATTAGTGATCCTAATATTTCAAGCAAATATAAACTAAATCAGACATGTCAAGAGTTAAAAAAGCTAATTCCAAATGCAAATAGAGTTAGCCTTTGGTTACTAAACCACGAATATACTGCGATAAATTGTTTAATATGCCTTGATGAAAATGAGGTAGTAACAAATGACATGGTTTTAAAAGCTCAGGATTTTCCTGCATACTTTAATTATATTTTAGGTAACCAAGTACTTGATGCATCGGATGCAAGGAACAACGAAGTAACAAAGGACTTAAATAAATCCTATTTTGAACCATTCAATGTGTATTCCTTACTTGATTATATCTATTTTATAGATGACAAACCGTTAGGCGTAATTTGTTGTGAAAGTGTTGACTCAAAAGTGTCATGGGACCATGCAGACAAAGAAGCACTGATAAAGATAGCGGATGTAACAACTCTTTTTTTATCCAAGCAACTCAAGTCTTAATAAAAGTAATGAGAATATAAAAAAGGGACTATTCTTTGTTAAAAATAGCCCCTGTAATTTAACTAACGTTATTACTTCATTCCTGCAAGAGTCATCAAAAAGCGGATCAAAAGAGACACTAAAAATAATGAAGCAACACTCAAGACCCAAATGATAATTAACCATTTAAATTGATGAAGATGCTTTTTCATATACCCTCCACAAAGCCTTCGCTAAATAGTGCAATAGCATTAAATAACTAGTGATACCCCTCGGTATCAATAACTTTGCCACGAAATACATAATAAGACCAAAACGTATAAGCCAATATAAACGGCACGATGATAACAACGCCAACCAGGGTGAATTTTAAACTTGATTCAGGCGCTGCGGCTTCATAAATAGATACACTTGGTGGAATAATATTTGGCCAAAGGCTAATACATAAGCCTAAATATCCCATAAATAACATACACAGCGCATAAATAAATGGTCGATAGTGTTTACTTGAGTTTACTGAGCCAAGTAATAATAAAACAAAAATACCGGTAATAATTGGCAAAGGAGCAAGGTATACAATATTTGACCAATTAAACCACATTGCTTTTACATCAGCGTTGATAAGTGGTGTATAAATACTGATACCTAACATGCACAAGGCTAATAAAATAGTTAATGGCTTAATAAGTTTACGCATTTGTTTATACAAATTATGCTCTGTTTTAACCACTAACCAAGTGGCACCTAATAAGCCGTAAGCAAATAGCAAACTACACCCTGTAAATAAGCTAAATGGTGTTAACCAGTCTAAAGCTCCACCAGCAAACTCACCATTTTCAACAGGAAAACCAATAATAACAGCGCCCATTGCTACACCTTGAGCAAAGGTTGCCATAAACGAGCCCGCAAAAAATAACTTATCCCATAATGGGCGGTGAGACTCAGTTGCTTTGAAGCGAAATTCAAACGCAACGCCTCGTAATATTAAGCCAAATAACATCACTAAAATAGGCCCATATAAGGCTGATAATATAACTGAGTAAGCCATAGGAAATGCAGCTAACAAGCCTGCCCCGCCAAGCACTAGCCACGTTTCATTACCATCCCAAACTGGGGCAACAGAGTTAACCATGATATCTCTTTCGTGCTTATTTTTAACCAGCGGGAAAAGTAGGCCAATCCCTAAGTCAAAACCATCTAAAAACACATACATCATTAACCCAAAGCCAATAATGAGTGCCCAGATACTCGGTAAATCAAAATCCATCATTTAATCTCCTAAAACTCAACACCATCGGCCGCTGATAGCGGACGAGCCGGACGTTTGTTTAAGTCATCTTTATTATAGTTGTCATACACTTGTTCAGGGCCCTTTTTGATAAGTGCTAACATATAACGCACACCGACCCCAAACACACAGACATATAAAACAACAAAAGTAAGTAATGAATAACTCATTGCCGTCATCGAATGAGCAGAGCTTGCATCAACCGTTCTTTGTAACCCATATACAACCCAAGGTTGTCGTCCCGCCTCTGTAACAAACCAGCCAGTTAGCATCGCAATCAATCCGGCGGGGCCCATTGCAACACAAAACCTTAAGAACCATTTTTTCTCGTATAATCGGCCTTTTTTACGTAACACTAACCCTGTTATGCCTAATAAAATCATCAATAACCCTAAAGCGACCATAATTCTAAAACTAAAAAATACAATTGGCACATAAGGGCGATCTTCAGGAGGTACAGATGTTAATGGTGCAATGGTGCCATCAAAACTATGCGTTAAAATTAAGCTAGCAAGGTGAGGAATTTCTATAGCGTAATCATTGCGCTCTTCTTCCATATTTGGCCAACCGAATAAAACTAATGGGACACCTTCGCCGGGTTCTGATTCATGCCAATGTCCTTCCATTGCTGCCACTTTCATTGGTTGATGCTCAAGTGTATTTAGGCCATGTTCGTCTCCTACAAAAGCTTGCAATGGCGCGACAATTAACAACATCCACATTGCCATCGACAACATTTTTTTTGCCGCTTGAGTGTGCGAGCCTTTTAATAAATGCCATGCACCAGATCCGCCTACCAACAAGGCTGTCGCTAAAAAAGCGGCTAAGCCCATATGGACTAAACGATAAGGAAATGAAGGATTAAATATTATCTCAAACCAGTCAACCGGAACCGCTCGGCCATCAATAATTTCATAGCCTTGAGGTGTTTGCATCCAGCTGTTAGAAGCCAAAATCCAAGTCATTGAAATCAACGTTCCGATTGCCACTAAACAGGTGGATGTAAAGTGAAGCTTTTCGCCAACTTTATTCCAACCAAAAAGCATAACGCCAAGAAAGCCAGCTTCTAAGAAAAACGCAGTCATCACCTCATAACTGAGTAATGGCCCCGTAATAGCACCAGCAAAATTAGAAAACTGACTCCAGTTAGTACCAAACTGATAAGCCATTACAATGCCGGATACCACACCCATAGCAAAATTTACCGCAAACACTTTCATCCAAAAACGACAAAGCGTCATGTATATCGGTTTTTGCGTGTATAACCAAAGCCCTTCAAGTACCGCAAGGTAACTTGCCAAACCAATTGTTATTGCTGGAAAAATAATATGAAAAGAGACTGTAAATGCAAACTGTATACGAGCTAAATCAATAGCAGTAAAATCTATCATAACGCAAACCTACTCCTAATTAATTACAGAGCAAACATTAAACTTATCAACTATGGTATATATCTTTTTTTTACAGTACAGGCACAGAAAAATAATTTACAATGAGTACAGATTGTCATTACGAGCGAAAGCATGAAACAGTTCAAATATACAGAGCTTGAGGCTATCTTAAAAAAGAAAATTGACGCTAACAGCTTTACTCCAACAGGCAAGTTGCCCTCAGTGAGAGAGCTTTGCAAACTACAAGGCCTTTCAAAAGCAACCGTATTACATTCGTTACATCGCTTGGAATCACAAGGACTTATTTATGCAAAACCTAAATCAGGTTACTTTGTAACGCAAATAAAGCCGCCTAAACGAGTGCTACCAAAAAAAATCAAAACATCATCTACTCCACGCAATGTGTCAGTACCTGCGATTTTAAAAGACATTATGACGCGCAGTGCTGCCTTTGATATTTTACCAAGTGCTGGCGCGCAGGAAGATGCTACTCACTTAACCGTTCTTAATCGACATTTAAACAAAGCATTTCGTTCTTCTCAAAGTCAAAAAGCATTTTACTATAATAGTTCTGATGGTGATTTGCGTTTGAAGCATGCAATAATTAACCACTATGGCGGTTTAAACCAAAAACCTGATGAGCTTTGCATTACCAATGGGTGTCAGCACAGTTTATTTATTTCTCTTATGGCCACGTGTTCGCCAGGCGACACTGTCGCTGTTGAATCGCCAACTTTTTACGGGGTATTGCAAATATTAGAACAACTTAACCTAAAAATAATAGAAGTAGCATGCGATCCCGAGCACGGCATAAGCATTGACGATCTGACAAAAAAAATAGCCAAGTGGCCCATAAAAGCATGTGTCGTTTCACCTAATTACTCAACGCCAACAGGTGCATGTATGCCTCATAGAGCAAGAGAAGAGCTACTTAAATTGGCAGTGAAAAGTGATTTTTGTATTATCGAAGACGACATTTACGGCGATCTGGCTTTTCCTCCTTTTGTTAGTGAGTCTTTAAAAAGTCTCGACACCCAAGGACAAGTAATTTTGTGTAGTTCATTCTCAAAAAGCTTATCAAGAGATTTACGTATCGGATGGGTTTTTGGAGGAAAGTGGCATGATAAAATCACTCAACTTAAACTCGTTACGCAACTTTCTTCATGTGGGTCGATTCAACAAGGATTAGCCACTTTTATAGAAGATGGTCACTATCGTCGCTACCTAAATAAGCACGTATATGCAATTAAACAACAACAAGCAGAGCTGATTAATTTTTTACAAACCCATTGGCCTGAGGATATACGCTTTACACAAGCTAATGGCGGCATATCTATGTGGGTCGAGTTAGATGAGTCAATAGATACCCAAAAAAGTTACAATGAAATACTACAACAAGGTATAGTCATGACCCCAGGCTCACTTTTCTCAGCATCAGGGCAATATAAAAACTTTTTACGATTGAGTTATATTCACCCCCTCACTAAAGCAAGGGAAGTTGCGATCAAAAAACTATTCAGCACCCTTTTGGCAAAAAATAACACGCTTTATGCCTACGATAAGCAGCTTTAACATCAAATAATAAGGTGGTTTCGGCTAAAACTACTATCTAAGTTGTTGCCAGTCGACAAGCTCGGTTATAATCCGCTCATCTGGCTATATCTTTGGCCTCTAACGGGATTAAAACGATGAAAAAACTCTCTGCGGTGCAAATAAAACAACAAGCACTGGTACTTAAAGTTGCTGATGCAATTGAAGAGCAAGGCCGTAATGAACTCTCTGGCATGCTGCAATGCTGGTTTGACGTGGAATATCACTTATTTCCGGGCTCTTTACTAATGTGTTTTCAGTTTGAGAATCAGCAGGCGTTAACAGCAGCAGAGCCTGATTTATTGAAGTGGCAGAAACGTTTAAGTGGTGCAATGCTTAAAAAAGGCGTTATTTTAAAAGATATGCGCAAGCATTTAGTTTTCACCCTGAAAGGGCCTGATGATTAAGTCAGATATTAGCCCTCAATCAAGCCGTTTTTATTATGATGCGGCCTTTTTGGGTCAGAATTTATTCCATCAAAAGCTAATTATCAACATCGCATCATTTTAAGCTAAAGCCTGACCTACATTTAAAAGTTTCCACACTAGCATCGTGAGCTCCTTCAATATCTCGTTGATTTACATACTTAATCAATTCCGGGAAAAACGCTAAGAATATGGCATCTAATTCAGTGTAGTGCTGGGCTATATCAGCAGCAGCGCCAGAAAAAGTATTAGTAAAGCGAATGCGCTTGGCAATATTATCAAGTGCAACCCCGACCCCTTCGACGGTTTCGTATTCTTTAAACCAATCATTCTGCGTCATATGTTTTACAACACTTTGCATTCTTGGCGGCATAACGGGTGTACGCTTACCCAAAAGCCTATAACTGATTTGCTTAAAGTCACTTAGCGGTTGATCGTTAAACCGTTGCCAATGCTGAATTAAAAAATGGTCGAACACCACATCAATAGCGACACCCGCAAAGCGTTTACGCTGAGGCGAAAAATACTGTTTAGCTTCTTTCACTAAAGGGTGAGCATCTGTAAACTTGTCGACTAAATAGTGGTTATCTAGTGCATTTTTTACCGTGATTGGCAATTGCTCTACATGCCTATTACCGCCAAAATCACCAAGCAAGTTGCCAAAGTGTGAATCTGCTGTAGGCTGCGCCAAATAAAGATGAGCTAAGTAGTTCACACTGTTCTCGATTATTGTTAATACAATGCAGATAATACTCTAATTTTGACTAAATTACTCATTCACTATAGCTATCTAATATTCTTGATTAACTATAAAAACAAACCTATAACTCGCTAATCAACAAGCTCCCGTATACCTTCATTATAGTAGTCACCGTTTTGTTTTCGATATTCATTAGGAATGTCACCCACAATACTTTTAAACACCCGGTTAAAAGTCGCAAGAGAAGAAAAGCCACTCTCAAGTGCTATGCTTAAAATACTCCACTCTTTGGCCTGATCGCATATCAATAACTTTTTTGCATACTTAACGCGGTATTGGTTAATAAATAAATTAAAGTTAGCTACTTTATAGTGATAGCGAATGGCTCGGCTAACTTTGTACTCAGGCACCATTAGCGCTTGTGCAAAATCTGAAATTTTGAGGCTGGCTTGTAAGTAAAGCTGCTGCTCATTGATAAGCTTTGTAATGCCAACTATCAATTCAGGCTCTACATCTTGATTGCCGCTTTCATTTAGATGACTCGTGTCATTGTTAATAGTGCCAATATCATCTTCTTGCTTTAGCGCTTGGTCATTTTTCACTCTTGCTTGAAGGGCCATGACTGCTTGCATCGCTAATACAATTAAAAGCGCAGATGAAGTAATAATTATGGGATTGTAAAGCTCAATTTCAGCCGCACTAAATATGAACTTTGGCAGAATGCTGGCATTAAACACAGCTAAAAAGAATGCACTAGCAAAGAGTATTGATTGCAGTTGTTGTGATTGTGTTTTACCGCTGTAGCCCCTTATCGCTTCCCAAAAAGACAGCGCAAGGATACTTGATGAAAGCAATATGGTGACCTCATTCACCCCTTGCTTTAAGCGCCACATTATATCGCTAGTAGGTAAAGGCTGAGGATCAAGGCTCACTAAGTAATGCCATGTTTGATTAAACATGATCAAGCCAGCAATGGTTACTGCAAAAGCCACATGCCTGCGGGAAATTGGCGAGTGCTCACGAAATAACGTTCTTGCAATCAGCCATGAAACATTACATGTTGCGCAAGTAAACAACCCAATTAGATATTGATACGCGCCAACACTTTGCGCACTGAGCTTTTGTGCTGCCACCATACAAAGCGAGCCACAAAATATCACAAATAAATAATGAACCAGCTGCTTATCTTTTTTCAACGCATTTAAAAACATTAACCCCAAACAAACAAAAAGAAGAAGATAATAAGGGGAATAATTTTGCATAATAGCGTGCTCTTAAAGTGACGTTTAAACCAACAACGTTGTCTAAATCACATAGTACAAAGTAACGCTCATATTAGCAAAAAGACTTTGTTAGAGAATGTGTCTATAACTAATTAGCTAAAGCGCAAAAATTATCAATATATCGTTGCTCAAGTTTCGAATTTGATAAGCATTTGCCATGTAAGTCTTTATATTTGGGTTATTGAAAGGTTTGATGGAAAAATATATGTTGATGCAAAAAATGAAAATAACCCCCAAAAAGCTCCTCGATAACAGTAAAAAATTGTGGTTTATTTGCTTGCTCATGGCACAAGGCTGCTTTGTAACTTACCTTATATTGGGATATGGCCTGACCAGTGTCACCACAGGTTTGTCAGGGTGGAGTCGTCTTAACAATACAGCATATGCTGCGAGTGACCCCACCGGTAATATACTGTATGCGACGCATGTGTTACTGGCCATAGTGATGATAATTGGCGGTAGTTTACAGCTAATACCCGCATTAAGAACGAAGTATAACAAATTCCACCGCTACAACGGACGCGTATTCGTTTTGTTAGCATGTACTATCTCAATGGCTGGCATGTATCTCATTATTGTTAGAGGAACAGTGGGTAACACATTAATGCATAGCCTTACTATATTTGCTGGTTGCGTGGTCATTTTATCGAGTATATTAGCAGTACAAGCCGCCAGAGGGCGTAATATCAATACTCATCAAATATGGGCGATCCGTTTATACCTTGCAGCAAATGGTGTGTTATTTTTTAGGCTGATGATTTTTGCTTGGTTTTTAACATTCGGCTCACTTGGAATTGATACCGCAACGTTCACAGGCCCAACGGTATTAACTATTAGCATATGTTCTTATGTGATGCCGCTGCTCATAGCTGAGCTAGTAAGGTACGCAGGTAGAACAACGAATAAAGTGATAACAACCGTCACAGCAGGCTTAATGGTGTTGATATCCTTTGTATTTTTAGTAGGCTTATTTGGTGTAGTGTTAGCAAATTGGTACCCGGCGATAGTTGGCTAATAGCCACATAATTAGTTAGCAGTAATACCTGCAGAGTGAAATATAACGCAGCTGGGTCGGTTAACAACCCAGCTTTATTTATATCAATGAAGTGAGCTTCGCCTTGGTAATTTTTATTGCTCAAATAGAACAGAGTGCTCTTACTTAGTTATCGTGTATTGCTGAATGGCGCATTGCTAAAACGGTTTTCCTCATCTTGCCTTTAAAAATTTAAGGCCTAAGCAACCGTCTATTTCAGGGAGATGTAGGCTATTTTTCGGTAGTTTCTAAATTAACATTTGGGTTAGTAATGCGGGCAAAAATGAGTCCAAGCTTCTCTAGTGGAAATCGATTGCTGAGTTGTTGATAAGGGCCAGGGATCAACTGCTGATCTTTTTGCTGTGCAACCACAAATGAAAATACATAATAACCTTCAAGACCCATTCTTAAATCACTCATAATTACTTGCTCATCTTGTTGATAAACACCATAAAGGCCTTTAGTAAATGCTTGCAGTAGCTTGATCTGTTTGGCATCTTTAAGCTGTGTTAGCAGCGCATTTTCGGTTGGGTAAAATTGCATATCAACGTTTTCAACATCATCAAACACCGACGTATAAACCTCATAATGGCCCTGCTCAGTAACGACTACCGCCCGCCACAGCAAAGTATTAAAAGGAGTTGGCGTACTTTCAAAGTCTGTAAATGTGATATTTTGCGTATTCAACGCCTTATAAACCTTATCATTAATGTGCCATTTAGCCGCTAAACCCCACGTTAAATATAGCGAACTGATAATTAATGCACTAGTAATAATACGCTGTGCATAAGGGCGCATGCTTACAAATAAAAGCACTATACAAGAGAGCAACAATGGCAAAGTATACGCAGGATCAATAATAAATATGCTCGATATACCAAAGGGGTAAGTCGTCAGTGGCCACAGCAACTGTGTACCATAGACGGTAAAACTATCGAGCAATGAATGGGTACTCAAAATTAAAAACATGGCAACCGACCAACGCCTCAGCGATACACCCTTAGCCCAATTCATTTTAAGTAAAAGCCATGCAAACAAAGGGCTCACTAGCAGCTGTATAAGCAAAGAATGACTAAAACTGCGGTGATAGACAAAGTTTTCGACATCGCCACCAAAATTAATTAGCACATCTAAATCAGGTAACGTGCCAAACCCCGCGCCGACCAATAGCGATTTTCGGCCAAGCTTATTGCCTAAGACTGAATAAGCAACTGCGCTACCAAGTACAACTTGTGTCAGTGAATCCAATGAAACCCCCTTTATAACTATGTAAGTACTGACCATATGATACGGCCTTATCACGACAGTCGATCGCTATAAGTATTTAACTTAAAAAATTAGCAAAGCTAAACCAGCAACTTAACAACAAGCCAAGTTTACCTGTTCAATTACAATTGTATTTTGTTAATTCAGTAACCAGTCAGCCCTATTTTGTTATCACTATTAGCATGTTTTTTCGGTACTGCATGAACCATAAAACGTTTTGCTTAACCTATTGCTCAATTTAATTGTAACTAGCTTATAGAGGCCCCCATCACATTATGACCACGAATTTTCTAAGTAAACCACAACAAGTCGCACTGCAACAAGCGCTTATCAAGAGCAAGCTGCTAAATGGTTACACAATAAATAGTGATAACACGCCCTCTGCTGAGCAGCAAATATATAGCCATATCGCCGTCACACTTTACCGCTTTAATTTACAAAAAATAAAATGGTCATCTTTTTTCAAAACAGCAATCAGCATAGCAAGTAATGAATGCCAATGGTTATCGAGCGAACTTGCCAGATGCCAACAAGACTACAAAACCCAGCCTAATGACAGCGTAATACTAGAACAAAGTGCATTTTTTAGTGGTATTTTTAGCGAAGAACTCTCCTACATTGATGCTTTACTTGGGACAGCAGCGCAAGCTGAATAAAGGACCTAGGTTTTAGGTGCTGGAGTGATTTGCAGTATGGTAGTTGTGTCGTTTGTGAGTGTTTTAATTTGCACAGAAAGGGTAAGAGTCACTGCGCTACATCGAGGGGAAAAGCTCAATGACCATGCTGTTTTGAAATATGGGCGTCCTTAGGGTTTAGCTGATTGGATGTTGCCTAACGTTAAAAATTAATACGGTTATTGCCCTAAATAAAGCCTTAGGCAGTAATAGTATTTCTACCACTTCTTTTTGCTGCATATAAATTAATATCAGCACGTTTTGCAGCTTGTTCAGGCGTTTCATCTGGTGCAACTTCCACAACTCCCATACTCACCGTAGCCTTAATGTTTTTTGCTGTATGAGTTTGTTGCTCAATAGAGCTTCTAATTCTTTCTGCGACTTCTAAAGCATGTTGCAGTGATTGTTGCTCAAGTACAATTAAAAACTCTTCTCCGCCAACCCGACCAACGTTATCTGACGAGCGTACTCCTTGTGAAAGTGTATTAACCACTGACTTTATCAGTTCGTCACCAATATCGTGTCCGTACTGATCATTAACCGCTTTAAAGTGATCAATATCAATCGATATAAGTGAGTTAGCAGTGCCTGTACTTTTGCTCTTACTAATTGCCCTTTTCTTCATGTCTAAAATAGCCCGGCGATTGGCAACACCGGTTAACTCATCTTTTAATGCCAATACTTTATAATGTTGCTTATGTTGAACTTGCTTATAGGCATACACAGCCAACATTAAAAGCATCACACAAGCAAAGGCTAAAGTCAGTCGCTGCCAAAACGCCTTATCTACAGCTACAGCCAGTAACTTTTCTTTAATATCAGCAACTTCTTCGAGCCGAGCTATTTCTCGGTTTTGCTGATTTAAATTAAACATTAACCGTTCAGAAAGTAACGCCCTATCAGCCACATTATTCACTTGGGTATTTGCAATTGTTAGCAACTGCTTTTGTACAGCTGCTTGTGTTTGGTAATCACCTTGTCGCATAGCTAAAGCAGCATAAAACTGCAAATATCGCTCTGTAAAACTTGCAGGCCAATTTTGTTGGTCTAATTGAGCTAGCACATTATTTTCACGTACTGCATTGGATATCTGATCTGTTGCTAAAAACCACTGAGCAAGTGCCATTGTATGCAATTGCTTTATCCAATCACTCGTAATATCAAGCGTTTGTACTTGACTAAAATATTGCTGTGCTTTTTCAAACTCATTCAACTGAGTATAAAGCTGGGCAACTTTTATTACCAAGTACCCAAAACCATCATCATTTTCATATTGACGCACCGCAGCAAAGATCGATAAATATAGCTCAAGAGCTTTGCTAACTTCACCCTTTAGTTCATACACGTAAGCAATTTCGTCAGTCACTTTATAATGTTCTTGCACATTAAATGTTGCTAACTCAGACTTTGCACGAAGTAACTGTTCAATCGCTAAATCATAGTTAAAAAGAGCTAAATGTATAGCTGCTATTTCTCTAAGAGTTAAAGCTCGTTCGTAATAGTTTTCAGCCAGTTCGTAAGCTTGGTAAGATTTTTGTGCAGTATCGAAAGCCAACTTATATTGGCCTTTCGCTAAATAAACGCGGTTCAAGACAAAATTAGCAAAACCAATAGCAGAGGTTTGTGATTTATCATCAAGCTCGGGATTTAAAGCAACTTCAGCGATTGGCTGCAAAATCATTTTTGCGCGTTCATATAAACCTTGGCTATAAAGGTGGAAGGCCTCACAGACACTAAGATCTTGCGAAAGCACTGCATCCCCTGAAGAGCTTATAACCTGCTTAGCCTCAGCTAAAAACACTTTAAATGCTTGGCGCTTATCTAGCGTATCGGTATCAAGAAAAAGGCACTTAAACGCCATAACCCTAGCATCGTCTAAGTTATCACTGTATGGCATACCAGCTTCAAGGGAAGCTAATAAAGCCATAGATTCAGGCGTGGTGGTATACCCTTGATAAACGCGATCGATACTGTTTTTTACATCACTGGCAAAAAGACTGGTTGAAAAGAAAAAAAGTAACAACATCCTGTACATACTCTACAATCCCTTAGTCCACAGCGCGATATTTATTATTTTTGTTATCGCCATTAAAATCCAAACGATTATTGCACTAAATTGAATTTGATAACAGATTGAAATAACAAATTTAATCAACCAGTCCTTCGAATAACCATTTACCTCAACGGCACCTTTATTAATCATTACTTATATATGGTTATTTCAGCTAATTAGTTGGTCGCTGTTTACTGAATGATTAGTACATTATTACCCATTCACATGTAAAAATACGGAAGGTGTTGTGTTGTGCCATGACAAAACTACAGTCATACATTTAACACTATTATCCCGTTATCTCGTCCTGAAATAAGCAATAGATGAGTAATTCTTTTCAAGAAGGGTTTTGTTCGCGACAAACTCTAAATACCTAAACCCATGAAGGTAATGACTTTACCAGAAGTAAAAAGTACAGCTTTAAACGAGAGGCCATGGCGCGATGCACCTCTGTGTTCTCCGTGGTGACATTCATTTTCTCGCTTTAAAGCTAGACCTATAAGTGAAATCAAAATTCACTGGGGTTCGTTAAACTATTCCCAACCTACAAATTCAGTAATTATTTTAAAATACTTAACCCTTTAGACTTGCATTTACCTAATAAGTGAACTTAATTTGAAGAAGTAATGGAACTCCAATTAAAAGGAATTTGCAATGACTAAACTCATCATTATTGCTTGGTTACTTTTTTGTTCGCATGCTTACGCGACAAATATTTTTAAGCTTAACTCACAATCTAAAAATACAGATTTAGCCGATATTCAACCAAACCACCCACAATGGAATGCCAGCTCAATTTATGTAGCCGGCGATGTTGTGACTCACAACAACAGCTTATTTATTGCCGCTTTTTGGGTTAAAGGCATTGAACCGATAGAAAACCAACCCCATTGGGATGGTTGGATTTGGCTGCAAAATACCGTGATAGAAAAGTGGCAAACAAACAAAGTGTATCAAGCCGGCAGCCTTGTAAAACACGGAGCCGACTACTACCTTGCCCGCTACTGGAATGAGAATAACGAACCCGCCCCTCACAGTAGTTGGCAAAAAATTAAAGATTTATTTTACCTAACCCCAGATTTACCACCTGAACACCCTGACGACTATAAAACGTTGGACGGTGTTGACCAAAATGACAACGGTATCCGCGACGATTATGAGCGCTATGTGTATGAAAAGTTTGATTCTCCACAGCTCATCACCTTTAGTTTAGGTGCCGCTTCAACATTACAACTGGTTATTGATATTGAGCAGGGCCGTATACCAAATTTAGATGCTGAGATTGGTAAGCAGATTATTTTGGATATGATCAACATAAGCTACTGTGTTCGATATTTACAATATTCACACCCACACTTTAGAGAACCCGAAGTTTTATACTTTAATACGATAGATAGAGCTTACGCTAACCGGAAAAGCCAAAATAAAATTAGTGACTATATTGCTTGGGATGACGACTTTCATTACGGCGCTGATAGAGACTGCAAAATCCTTAAGTTGTAAGAAATACTTAGGCTCAGGTCCTGAGAGAGCCTCATGGTTTGCCGTCATTACTAGGTGCGTATGTAGTGGTCAATAAAATTGAGTTTAAAAAATAAGAACACTTGGTTTTTTGAATTAAAAGATCAAGCACAGCTGCCTGCTTGACCGGAACTTTCTAATGGGTGACCACTTTGCTCTACATCGCTAGACGCTTAATTTTTAATTAATAAGGCAAATCAGCAATAAAAAAGGGCTCTGTGAGCCCTTTAAATCAGTTTTATGGATATAAATTATTGCGGGATATATTGATATATGGCTTTACCATAATAATTGGTATAAGCGCCACCAACCGACAGCAGAGTATTACCATAGGCAACCGTTTTAAAATCACGTAAATAATAGCTAGTCGTATCTTGCACCTCAACCGCAAACGGATTAGCGGTAAGCGTTTTCCATTGCATTAAATCAAAATCAAATTGCACAAAGTTTTTTGCACTTAACAGGTATAACGTATTACCTGTAAGTGTAGTGTCATAATAAACACCGGCTGCAAAATCAGGAATTAACTCTGAATTTAAAACACTTTGTGTTGCAACATCAAATTGACTTAACAGTAATTGCTCGTATTGACGTTGGATAACAAAAAGCGCATTACCTTTGCTAAAACAATGCTGTATTTCATTCAAACTCTCAGGTAATTCTGTTGCTTGCCAGCTGTTGTCCGCTGTATTTAAACGATTAAGGCGTTGCTGTTGACCATTTTTAGAAAACGCAATGACCTCACCATTAAATGAACAACTCGCTTGTAGTGGATTAATAAACGGCGCAAAGATCGGTGCTGCAAACGCCTGCCAGGTTTTTTCTTGTGTATCATACACTTCCATATTAGCTTGTGCATTTGCCCCACTTGAACATGCCTCGGTGCCACCAAAGAGATAAAGCTTTTTATCAACAAGCTCTGATTGATAATAATAACGACTCGATTGCGGTGAGCTCAGTTTTTGCCAGCTATTTTGTGCAATATCCCAATGTGACAACCTCGGAGCGCTCGGTTCGGCACTTGCACATATAGAAGCAGCAGCAATCGCAAAGTTATGTGTCACTGCATACAGATCATCACTGGTTGACTGGACATTTAAATGCGCACCTTCAAAACCCGGTAAATCACCGAGTTTAACCCAAGATACTGCAATCACTTCAATATCAAATGCAGGTAAAGCAGCTTCAAATTCACCATCTGAGACACGAATAACAATACCACTGGTTGTACCTGCATGCTGATTTGAAGGCATACCACTTAATACTCCCGTTACGGTATCAAACGTCGCCCAATCAGGTTTATTGTCAATACTAAAACTCAATTGCTGCGAATCAATATCTGAAGCAGCGGCAGCAAAATGATACGTTTCATTCGCTTGCACAGCAGCAGCTGGAGTCCCTGTAATTACTGGCGCATCGTTAACAGCCGCAAGGGTAATATTAACTTTTACCGTACTACTTTCTTTAGTGCCTTTTTTTAGTTTAAAGCTAAAGGTATCGTCACCAAATTGGTCTGCCACCGGCACATAGCTTAAATTTGGGTATGTGCCCGCTATTTCACCAAGCGTAGGTTGATCTACTAATTCTAAAACTATGGCCTCAGCGCCATCAGGGACTTTATTGGCATTAATGACTATAGCTGATGGGCTATCTTCCTTGCCCGTAACCGTCATTAATAGCTGGATCTCAAACACACTTTGGACTTCGGTCGGTGTGCTTTTTTTATCAGAACCCCCACAGCCAGTTAACAATACAGCCGATATAGCTAAACTTAAAATTTTGATTTTCATAATATAAAACCACTTCCGATGTGAAAAGTAATCTAATGGGCCTTCCGTTCCTCATCTTTGCCATACCATTGACGAGCAATGAGCAACAAAAGGATAGAACTTCATTAAATACTAAAGCTTTTTTAGGTACAAGAATTCATGTCAATTCATTGTAAATAAATGTATAAAAAAACTGCAAAAATCACGAAAACCAAATGAACCCAATGAAACCAAATGGGGTCAGAAACCAAATGGGGTCAAATCTTGACTTCAGACATCAAACCATCTCAAAGTTTTTCGTATTGTAATTTAACCTTTTTATCTTCAACCATTAATGTATTCAACCTACCCACCGTTTTAGATATTGCAGAATAATGCTGAACATTAAAAATATCAGCAAACCCAAAGGGGTCAAAATGCAGAGAGTCAGGTCTTGTTTCTTGCCAAGACCAAACACCAATCTCACGTTTAACACCCTCCCCCGTCATCACGCCCTGAAAATAAACAATTGATGAGTAATTCACTTCATGGCAAGATTTTTGTTCCCGACAAATCCTAAGTACCTACATCCATGTCATAGGTAAGATCTTAAGAAATTGAGTTGAAGCTCAATTCATGATCAAATGGTTGTTACCACACAAACCACAGAATCAAGAAAAGAGCTTCAAATGAATGCTAACATTTTTATTAATAAGT